>NZ_JWLN01000018.1:0-122040 GCF_000814065.1 Pseudomonas sp. C5pp
ATGGGCGCGAAGCGGCCCCGCTCTTTTATTGCATCAGCCGCGCTTACGCTGCGGCAGCACATCCTTCAGCTTGGCACGCATGCTGCGCAGGGTCTTCTCGGTAGCCGACCAGTCGATGCAGGCATCGGTAATCGACACGCCATACTGCAGCTCGTCCAGGTTCTTCGGAATCGACTGGCAGCCCCAGTTCAGGTGGCTCTCGACCATCAGGCCGATGATCGACTGGTTGCCTTCGAGAATCTGGTTGGCGACGTTCTCCATCACCAGTGGTTGCAGGGCCGGGTCCTTGTTGGAGTTGGCGTGGCTGCAGTCGACCATGATATTGGCCTTGATCTTGGCCTTGGCCAGGTCCTGTTCGCAGAGGGCGACGCTGACCGAGTCGTAGTTCGGCTTGCCGTTGCCGCCGCGCAGTACCACGTGGCCGTACGGGTTGCCCTTGGTGGTGACGATCGACACGCCGCCTTCCTGGTTGATGCCGAGGAAGCGGTGCGGCTTGGATACCGACTGCAGGGCGTTGATGGCAACGGTCAGGCCGCCGTCTGTGCCGTTCTTGAAACCGACTGCCGAGGACAGGCCCGAAGCCATCTCGCGGTGGGTCTGCGATTCGGTGGTACGGGCGCCGATGGCCGACCAGCTGATCAGGTCCTGCAGGTACTGCGGGGAAATCGGGTCGAGCGCTTCGGTGGCGGTCGGCAGGCCCATTTCGGCCAGGTCCAGCAGCAGCTTGCGGCCGATGTGCAGGCCATCCTGGATCTTGAACGAGTCATCCAGGTACGGGTCGTTGATCAGGCCTTTCCAGCCGACGGTGGTACGCGGTTTTTCGAAATACACGCGCATGACCAGGTACAGCGTGTCGGACACTTCCTCGGCCAGCACTTTCAGGCGCTCGGCGTACTCGTGGGCGGCCTTGATGTCGTGGATCGAGCAAGGGCCGACCACGACGAACAGGCGATGGTCCTTGCCGTCGAGAATATTGCGCACCACTTCACGGCCGGCAGTCACGGTCTGCAGGGCCTTGGCGCTGAGGGGGATTTCCTTCTTGAGCTGATCGGGTGTGATCAGGGTCTCGTTGGAGGCAACGTTCAAGTCATCGATCGGTAAATCAGCCATCGTGTTACTCGTCAGGTCACGGGTGCCGGCCGCCAACTATCCCCGTGCGGCCCAGCAGCAAGAATAATCGCAGCGGGGAGCCGAACCTTAGCGCGTTACAGGTGGCGCGACAATGGGCTGGGCCCAGTCCGTGTGGGGTTTTTCCGAGATGGCAGGTGTTTGCCGAGCATGGGCTGCCCAGCGCCGCGCAACCTGTGTAAAAAGAGGGCTGACTTTTACCAGGAGATCGGCATGCATCCGCACACACCACGTATCGGCATCATCGGCAGTGGCGCCATCGGCGGCTTCTATGGGTTGATGCTGGCCCGGGCCGGCTTCGATGTGCATTTTCTTTTGCGCAGCGAGTACGAGGTTGTCCGCGAGCAGGGGCTGGCTCTGGACAGTGCCGTGCATGGCAACTTGCAGATGAAGGTGCAGGCCTATGCCAGTGCCGCCGACATGCCGCCCTGCGACTGGCTGCTGGTGGGGGCCAAGGCCACCAGCAATGACCAGTTGGCGCCGCTGATCGTGCAGGCGGCCGCACCGGGCGCCAAGGTGGTGCTGCTGCAGAACGGCCTGGGCGTGGAGGAGCAGTTGCGCCCGGCCTTGCGCAGCGACATGCACCTGCTCGGCGGCCTGTGTTTCATCTGCGTCAACCGCCAGGCACCCGGCGTGATCCGCCACCAGGCCCTGGGCGCGGTCAACCTTGGCTACCACAGCGGGCCGGCCAACGATGGCGGCGCCGCGCTGGTCAATGAGGGGGCTGAGCTGTTCCGGGCTGCGGGCATCGACTCGCAGGCCATGCCCGACCTGGCCCAGGCACGCTGGCAGAAGCTGGTATGGAACGTGCCCTATAACGGCCTGTCGGTGCTGCTCGGTGCCAGCACCACGCCGTTGATGGCCGACAGTAACGGCCGTGCCCTGATCCAGGCCTTGATGGCGGAGGTAGTACAAGGCGCGGCGGCATGTGGCCATGTGTTGCCCGAGGGGTATGCCGAGCACCTGTTCCAGGTGACCGAGCGCATGCCCGACTACTGGCCCAGCATGTACCACGACCATGTCCACAAGCGCCCGCTGGAGCTGCAGGCCATCTATGGCGAGCCGTTGGCACGGGCGCGTGCGGCAGGCTGCCGCTTGCCGCGCATGGAGATGCTGTACCAGGCGTTGGCTTTCATCGACCGGGGCGAACAGCCCCGCTGAGGGGGGGCTCTGGCCCCGTCGGGGCGCTCCAGCCCGCATCGGCAGCGCGCCGGACGGCAAAGCGTGCGTCCGGCGCGCTGCTAAGCTGAAGCTTGCTCTGCCGCAGCGGCAGTCGAGGAGGTCGAATGATCCACTCCATGCTGTATGCCACCGACCTCGGTGTCTACGCCCCTTTTGTCATGCAACACGCGCTGGCGCTGGCGCGCACATTTGGCGCCGAGTTGTATGTGATCCATGCGGTGGAGCCCATGGGCCAGTTCGCTGAATCTCTCCTGCAGAGCTACCTCGATGAACAGACGCTCGACCAGTTGCACAGCCAGGGGGTGAATACGGTGATGGCCAATATCGAGCAGCGTGTGCTGGAAAACTTTCGCGACGAACTTGGCGAGGAGGCTGACCTGGCAGTGATCAAGGCAGTGCGGGTACGCCAGGGCGACCCAGCGCAGGTGATCCTGGACCAGGCACAGCGGCTGAGCGTCGATCTGCTGATCTTCGGTAGCCACAGTACCGGCGCCGGCGTGGATGTTCCATTGGGGCGCACGGCGGTACGGCTACTGCAGCTGTCGCCGGTACCGGTATACATGGTGCCGCTGGCGCAGCATTTGGGGCGTAGGAAAGCATGAAGATGGCCGTAGGCCATTTCGGGGTGGTATGTAACAAAATAGTTCTAGATTTATTTCCAGAACCACTAATATAGTTATATATCGTCGCCGCCTGCTGCCGCGGACTCATCGCTGAACCGAGGGAAACCTATGAAGCTTCAACAACTGCGCTACATCTGGGAAGTGGCGCACCATGACCTCAACGTCTCCGCGACGGCGCAGAGCCTGTATACCTCCCAGCCAGGTATCAGCAAGCAGATCCGCCTGCTCGAGGATGAGCTGGGTGTTGAAGTCTTTGCCCGCAGCGGCAAGCACCTGACCCGCGTTACCCCGGCGGGTGAGCGCATCATCAATACCGCCGGCGAAATCCTGCGCAAGGTCGAAAGCATCAAGCAGATTGCCCAGGAGTTCTCCAACGAGAAGAAAGGCACGCTGTCCATCGCCACCACCCACACCCAGGCGCGTTATGCCTTGCCGCCGGTGATCAGCAATTTCATCAAGCAGTACCCGGAAGTGTCCTTGCACATGCACCAGGGTTCGCCCATGCAGATTGCCGAAATGGCCGCGGACGGTACGGTCGACTTTGCCATCGCCACCGAGGCGCTGGAGCTGTTCGGCGACCTGATCATGATGCCGTGCTACAAGTGGAATCGCTGCGTGGTAGTGCCGCAGGGCCATCCGTTGACCAAGCTGCCAAAGCTTACCTTGGAAGCGGTCGCCGAATACCCGATCGTTACCTACGTGTTCGGTTTCACCGGGCGTTCGAAGCTGGACGAAGCGTTCAACCACCGCGGCCTCACGCCGAAAGTGGTGTTTACCGCGGCTGACGCCGACGTGATCAAAACTTATGTGCGCCTGGGGCTGGGCGTGGGGATCGTCGCCAAGATGGCGGTGGACACCAAACTCGACAGCGACCTGGTGGCCCTGGATGCCAGCGAGCTGTTCGAAGCCAGCATTACCAAGATCGGCTTCCGCCGCGGCACTTTCCTGCGTGGCTTCATGTGCGACTTCATCGAGAAGTTCGCCCCGCACCTGACCCGTGAAGTGATGGCCAAGGCCATCCAGTGCCACAACAAGCAGGAGCTGGAAGACCTGTTCGAAGGCGTCGAACTGCCGGTGCACTGATCTAGAATCGTACGGGGCCGCTTTGCGGCCCCAGCTGTGTTATGCCTTGCTGATCAGGTTGCCCGCGTGCAACCCGCATTCCTTCTGCGTCGACTCTTCCCACCACCAACGCCCTTCGCGCTCATGCTGGTTTGGCAGCACCGGGCGGGTGCAGGGCTCGCAGCCGATGCTGATGAAGCCGCGCTCGTGCAGGCTGTTGTACGGCAGCTCCAGCATGCGGATATAACCCCACACCTCCTCGCTGGTCATCTGCGCCAGTGGGTTGAACTTGTACAGGGTGCGTTCGGGCGTGGAGAACGCGCTGTCGATTTCCACTGCAGCCACCTGGCTGCGGGTGCCCGGGCTCTGGTCGCGGCGCTGGCCGGTGGCCCAGGCGCTAACGGTGGCCAGCTTGCGGCGCAGCGGCTCGATCTTGCGGATGCCGCAGCACTCGCCGTGGCCGTCCTTGTAGAAGCTGAACAGGCCCTTTTCCTTGACGAACGGGTCGAGCTTGGCGCGGTCGGGGCTGAGGATTTCGATCGGCAGGTTGTACTGCTCGCGGACCTGGTCGATGAACCGGTAAGTCTCCGGGTGCAGGCGGCCGGTGTCGAGGCTGAACACCTTGACCTGCTTGTTCAGCTTCCAGGCCATGTCCACCAGCACCACGTCCTCGGCGCCGCTGAAGGAGATCCACAGGTCATCACCGAAGTGCTCGAAGGCAAGCTTGAGGATGTCCTGCGGGGACTTGTTGGCATAGGTCGCGGCCAGGGCGGCGACGTCGAAGGGTTGGCTCATCAGGCGGTTTCCATCTTGGCTGTGGCGCTGTGCGCTCGTAGTGAGGTGATGGTAACAAAAAATGCCGGGTTAGGCGGGCTTGGAGTCGGTGGCGCCTGCTCCGCGGGCTCGCCCGCTCCCGCGAAGTAGGCGCCGCCGATCACAAGCCTTGCAGGGTCTCCATCAACACCCTCACCTTGGCAATCGACTCTTCATATTCGGCCTGCCACTCGGAGTCGGCCACCACCGCGCCGCCGCCCCAGCAACTGACCTGCCCACCCTTGACCAGCAGGCTGCGAATGGCAATCGAGCTTTCCATCTCGCCGCGCACATCCACGTAGAGCAGTGAGCCGCAGTACAGCGCCCGGCGTGCCGGCTCCAGTTCATCGATGATCTGCATGGCGCGGATCTTCGGCGCGCCGGTGATCGAACCGCCGGGGAAGCTGTCGCCGATCAGGTCCAGGGCGTCCTTGTCGCTGGCCAACTGGCCGGTGATGCTGCTGACCAGGTGGTGCACGTTGGGGTAGCTCTCCAGGCTGAACAGCTCCGGCACCTTCACCGAGCCGATCTCGCAGGTACGCCCCAGATCGTTGCGCAGCAGGTCGACGATCATCAAATTTTCCGAGCGATCCTTGGGGCTGTGCAGCAGCTCCTCGGCATTGCGCATGTCTTCTGTCGGGTTGCTGGCGCGCGGGCGGGTGCCCTTGATCGGCCGGGTTTCCACCTGGCGCTGGCTGACGCGGATGAAGCGTTCGGGCGAGAAGCTCAGCAGGGCGCTGCCGTCGGCCAGTTGCTGGTAGCCGGAGAAGGGGGTGGGGCACGCTTTGCGCAGGGCCTGATAAGCGTGCCACGGGTCGCCTTGGCAGGGCGCGCGGAAGCGCTGGGTAAGGTTGATCTGGTAGCAGTCGCCGGCCTGGATGTAGCGCTGCACCTGGTCAAAGGCGGCCTTGTACTGCTCGGGCTGCAGGTCGCCGGCCATCGGCGCGAGTAGCTGGAAGCTGCCGCTTTGCGCGTTGTCGACACCTTCGAACAGGGCGATCAGGCGTTCCCGTTCGCTGCCCGGCAGGCTCGGGTGGAACACCAGTTGGCTGGTCGCGCACTGGTGGTCGGTCACCAGCGCCCAGGCATACAGGCCCAGTTGCGCGTCCGGCAGGCCAAGGTCGTCCACGGCCAGGCTGGGCAGGTGTTCCAGGCGGCGGCCGAAGTCATAGCTCAGGTAGCCGATCAGGCCGCCGGCAAACGGCAGCTCGCTGCCTGCGGGCAACTGCGCATGGCCCAGTCGTGCCAGGCCGGCGCGCAGGCGCTGGAGGAAGGTGCGGCCTTCTTCGTCGGGCTGCGCTTGCAGGTGTTGCAGCGGCCAGGCGCTGAGCAGGTCGAAGCGCCCGCGTTCGGCGCCGGGGCGGGCGCTGTCCAGCAGGATCGCACCGGGGGCCTGGCGCAGGCGGGCGAAATAGGCGGCAGGGTCGGGCTGGTAGGGCAGGGGGTGGAGCGTACAGGTCGGCATCAGTGTGTACGGCGATGTAAAAGCGAGGAGGGCGATTGTAGACCTGTGCAGGAAATGCGCCTAGCGCTGGGCGCGACATTCAACATTGTGTTTGGCGCCGGGGGCTGCTTTGCAGCCCATTCGCAGCACAAGGCTGCTCCTACAGGAGATAGCGTAAACCTGTAGGAGCAGCCTTGTGCTGCGAATGGGCCGCAAAGCGGCCCCCGGGTTGCTAGCGCGGATGCACGTGCCCGAACAAGCCTTGCGATACCCGCACGCGCTGTTCGGCATCTTCGCTGATGCCATCCTTGGCCAGCGCTTCCAGGTGCGCCTCGATGGCGTGGGTGCGCTGGGTCAGGCCGCAGTCGTTGGCGATCTGGATGTTCAGGCCGGGGCGGGCGTTGAGCTCGAGAATCAGCGGCCCCTTGTCCTGGTCCAGCACCATGTCGACACCGATGTAGCCCAGGCCGCACAGCTCGTAGCAGCCGGCGGCCAGCTTCATGAAGCCGTCCCAGTTCGGCAGTTGCACGCCATCCACCGCGTTGGTGGTGTCCGGGTGCTTGCTGATGATGTTGTTCAGCCAGGTGCCGCGCAAGGTCACGCCGGTAGCCAGGTCGACACCCACGCCGATGGCGCCCTGGTGCAGGTTGGCCTTGCCGCCGGACTGGCGGGTCGGCAGGCGCAGCATGGCCATCACCGGGTAGCCCATCAGCACGATGATGCGGATGTCCGGCACGCCTTCGTAGCTGATGCTCTTGAAGATCTGGTCGGGGGTGACCCTGTACTCGATCAGCGCACGGTCGCGGTGCCCGCCCAGCGAGTACAGGCCGGTGAGGATGCTCGAGATCTGGTGTTCGATCTCCTCGTGGCTGATGATCTTGCCCGATACCGTGCGGTAACGGTCCTCGAAGCGGTCGGCGATCACCAGGATGCCGTCACCGCCAGCGCCCTGCGCCGGCTTGATGACGAAATCGTTGCGCCCGCCGATGATCTGGTGGAGCTTCTCGATCTCTTTCTCGGTCTCGATGATGCCGTACATTTCCGGCACATGGATGCCGGCCGCCAGGGCGCGCTCCTTGGTGATGATCTTGTCGTCGACGATCGGGTACAGGTGGCGCTTGTTGTACTTCAGCACGTAGTCCGCGTTGCGCCGGTTGATACCCATGATGCCCCGGGCCTCCAGGGCTTTCCATGTCTTGATCAGGCCAAACATCAGGCGTCAGCCTTCTTCAGGAATGCCTTGAAGCGCACGAGCTCGGTCAGGCGGTAGCCGCGGTAGCGACCCATTGCCAGCATGAAGCCCACCAGGATCAACAGCACGGCCGGGAAGGTGAACACGAAGTACACCAGCTCCGGCACCATCATCAACAGGTGCGCCAGGGAAGCGGCGAACAGGGTGCCGATGGCAACCTTCATGGCATGGCCGCCGCCACGCTCTTCCCAGGTGATCGACAGGCGCTCGATGGTCATGGTCAGGATCACCATCGGGAACAGCGCAACCGACAGCCCGCGCTCCAGGCCCAGCTTGTGGCTGAACAGGCTGATGGCGGCAATCAGCACCACGACGAAGGTCAGTACCACCGACAGGCGTGGCAGCATCTGCAGCTTCAGGTGTTCCAGGTACGAACGCAGCGACAGGCCCAGGGCGGTGATTACCGTGAACAGCACGATACCGAAGCCCAGCTGGGTCTCGCGGAAGGCCAGGGCGATCAGTACCGGGGTGAAGGTGCCCAGGGTCTGCAGGCCGACCAGGTTGCGCAGCACCAGGATCACCAGCACGCCGATCGGGATCATCACCATGATCATGAAGGTTTGCTGGGTCTGCAGCGGCAGGCCGTACAGCGAATATTCGAGGAAATCGGCGTCGGTATTCTCGTCGGTCAGCTTGGCCAGGCGGATGGCGTTCATCTCGCTGTTGTTCATGCTGAAGGTAACGTTGGCCTTCTTGCCGCCATCGACGGTGATCAGGTTGTCGTCACCGGTCCACCACAGCAGGCGATCGCTGGGCAGGCCTTGCTCGCCGGTGTCGGGGTTGAAGTACAGCCAGTCGGTACCGTTGAAGCTGCGCAGCCACAGTTCCGGCGTTTGCGGGGTGTCGGCCACCAGGCGGATGGTGTGCACCTTCTCCATCGGTACGTGGGCGATCGACAGCAGCAGGTCGATGACCTGGGCCTTCTTCATGGCCGAGGTGTCGCCGGCCAGCAGCAGCTTGACGTTGTCGTCGTTGAGGTTGTTGACCCGCTTGATGGTCTCGCTGACGAAGGTCTCGACGTCGGCCGAGTGCTGGCGGATCGGCGCCATCAGGGCCTCGGCGGCGATCTTCTCGGGGCCTTCCACTGCCAGGCTGTCACGGAAGGTCGGGCCTTTGACCGTGGTCTTCTCGTTGCTGTAGCGCTTGGTCAGCACCAGGCGGTAGTAGAGGGTCTGGTTGCCGCTGGCGCGGCGGGCCGACCAGGTGACCTTGCGGTTGCCGTCGGCACGGTTGACGCTCACCCCGTAGTTGTTGGAGATGAAGCTCTCGTTGAGGCTGACGTAATCGCGGTTCAGCGGTGGCACGAACATCTGCACCTTGACCGGGTCCTTGGTGCTGGCCACGAACTCGACCTTGGCGTCGATATTCCACAGGTCGTCGGTTTCATCCTCGGTTACCGGGATGCCGAGTACGAAGATCTGATAAGCCGTGACCGCCACGCCCAACAGCACCAGCACGGTGATCAGGACTTTCAGATGGAGGGTAAGAGAGCGCATCGGGATTACTCTGCTTTGGGAGCGTCGGTGGCACAGGCAGGTTTGCCGGCCGCGTATTTAAGGCTTGGGTCGACCAGCGCGTCGAAGTGCTTGAGCGCCTCGGAGCCGATCAGCAGCGGGAACTGGAAGGCGCTGCGGTCGGTGAGGTTGACTTCGATGGTGCGCATGGCCTGGCCCATGCAGATTTCAAGTTCGATGACCGGGCGTGCGGTGTAGGCCTTGCCCGATTCGGCATCATAGTCGCCGGCCCGGCGCTTGATCTTGCTCACGCGTGCCAGCGGGCGTTCGATGGGGTGCGAATGGGCGGCGTCGATGGCCAGGTAGAAACGCACCCAGCTTTCGCCGTTGCGCTTGAAACGCTTGATGTCACGGGCGCTGAGCGACGCGGTCTTGGCGCCGGTGTCGAGCTTGGCGGCCACTTCCAGGTCCAGGTCGCCCAGGCGTGCATATTCGTTGAGACCGTACACGGTCTTGCCTGCGGCCTGGCCAAGGGCCGGCAGCAGGGTGAGGCAGAGCAGCAATGATGCGGGTGTAAGTCTCATATTCCTGGCGCGGTGCAGTGCAAGGTTCGGGGCTGTTTTCAAAGCCATGTTCAGAGCCGTGTTCAGGGCAAGGCGACTGGCAGCGACTGCGCAAGCTTCCTCGTTAATCTGTCAACAGCATGAATGGATGACAGACAGGCTATCCATACTCCGTCGGAGGCGCGGCATTCTATCACGCCGGCGCCTTGACGCCAGCGGTGCGCGATCTGACAGCACCGGGCTGGCATTAGTTCGTTCTTAGACGATTGTCGACAATATTGATTTTGTCTTTGACTGCTTCGGTCTAATTCGCTAATTTCTGGCAAAGAGATTTTCAAGGTGTCGACAATATGCAGGACCTATCCACCCCCGGCCCGGTGCTGACAGACGAAACGGAAACCTTGTCCGAAAACGTCTTCCGGCGCATCCAGGCAGCTATCGTCAAGGGCGATATCGCCCCCGGCAGCAAGATTTCCGAGCCGGAGCTGGCGCGTACCTATGGCATCAGCCGCGGGCCGCTGCGCGAGGCCATCCACCGCCTCGAAGGCCAGCGCCTGCTGGTGCGCGTGCCGCATGTGGGGGCGCGGGTGGTGTCGCTCAATCATGCCGAACTGATCGAGCTGTACGAAATTCGCGAATCGCTGGAAGGCATGGCTTGCCGCCTGGCCGCCGAACGCATGAGCCAGGCCGACATCGACGAACTGCGCCGGGTGCTCGACACCCACGAGCGCGACGCCGCGTTCCAGGCCGGCCTGGGCTATTACCAGCAGGAAGGCGACTACGACTTTCATTACCGGATCATCCAGGGCAGCGGTAACCAGACCCTGGTCAAGATGCTCTGCGGCGAGCTGTACCAGCTGGTGCGCATGTACCGCATCCAGTTTTCCGCCACGCCCAACCGGCCGCGCCAGGCCTTTGCCGAACACCACCGCATTCTCGATGCCATCGCCGACCGTGACGGCGAGCTGGCCGAACTCCTGATGCGCCGCCACATCGGCGCGTCCAAGCGCAATATCGAGCGTCACTATCTGGACGCCCACAACAACAGCCCACGAGGTGAGAAATGACTGTGAAGAGCACCCCCGGTCAGCGTTTCCGCGACGCCGTTGCCGCTGAACATCCGCTGCAGGTGGTTGGCGCCATCAATGCCAATCATGCCCTGCTGGCCAAGCGCGCCGGCTTCAAGGCCATCTACCTGTCCGGTGGCGGCGTCGCCGCCGGTTCGCTGGGCCTGCCGGACCTGGGCATCAGCGGCCTGGACGATGTACTCACCGATGTGCGCCGCATCACCGACGTGTGCGACCTGCCGCTGCTGGTGGATGTCGACACCGGTTTCGGTGCCTCTGCCTTCAACGTCGCCCGCACCGTGCGCTCGATGAGCAAGTTCGGCGCTGCCGCCATCCATATCGAGGACCAGGTTGGCGCCAAGCGCTGCGGCCACCGCCCGAACAAGGAAATCGTCAGCCAGCAGGAAATGGTCGACCGCATCAAGGCCGCAGTCGATGCCCGTACCGATGACAGCTTCGTGATCATGGCGCGTACCGACGCCCTGGCCGTCGAGGGCCTGAACGCCGCCCTGGACCGCGCCGCCGCCTGCGTCGAGGCCGGTGCCGACATGATCTTCCCGGAAGCCATCACCGAACTGCAGATGTACAAGACCTTCGCCGACCGGGTGAAGGCACCGATCCTGGCCAATATCACCGAGTTTGGCGCCACGCAGCTGTACACCACCGAGGAGCTGGCCTCGGTCGACGTGTCGCTGGTGCTGTACCCGCTGTCGGCGTTCCGCGCCATGAACAAGGCGGCCGAGAATGTTTACACCGCGCTGCGCCGCGACGGCACGCAGAAGAACGTGATCGACACCATGCAGACCCGCATGGAGCTCTACGATGCCATTGGTTACCACGCCTTCGAGCAGAGCCTCGATGCGCTGTTTGCCCAGAAGAAGGGCTGAAGGTCAAAGATTTGCGTTAGAGCGGCTGGCCTCTTCGCGGGTGAACCCGCTCCCACAAGTACGGCGTGATGCTCGATGCCTGTGGAACCCTGTGGGAGCGGGTTTACCCGCGAAGGGGCCGGCCCAGGTTTCAACGATTAGCCAGATTTCCATAACAAGTTCAAGAAAGGAGAAACACCATGGCCGAAGCAAAAGTACTCAGTGGCGCAGGCCTGCGCGGCCAGGTGGCCGGCCAGACCGCGCTGTCGACCGTGGGCCAGGCCGGTGCCGGGTTGACCTACCGCGGTTACGATGTGCGTGACCTGGCTGCCGGTGCCGAATTCGAGGAAGTCGCCTACCTGCTGCTGTATGGCGAGCTGCCGAGCAAAGCCGAACTGGCCGACTACAAGCGCAAGCTCAAGGGTCTGCGCGACCTGCCGCAAGCCCTGAAGGAAGTGCTCGAGCGCATCCCGCGTGACGCCCACCCGATGGACGTGATGCGCACAGGTTGCTCGGTGCTGGGTACCCTGGAGCCCGAACTGACCTTCGAGGCCCAGCGTGACAAGACCGACCGCCTGCTGGCGCTGTTCCCGGCGGTGATGTGCTACTGGTACCGCTTCACCCACGACGGCGTGCGAATCGACTGCACTAGCGACGAAGACACCCTCGGTGGTCACTTCCTGCACCTGCTGCACGGCAAGAAGCCGAGCGAGCTGCACGTCAAGGTCATGAACGTGTCGCTGATCCTCTACGCCGAGCACGAGTTCAACGCCTCGACCTTCACCGCTCGCGTCTGTGCCTCGACCCTGTCCGACCTGTACTCCTGCGTCACCGCTGCCATCGGCTCGCTGCGCGGCCCGCTGCACGGCGGTGCCAACGAGGCGGCGATGGAATTGATCGAGCGCTTCCAGAGCCCGCAGGAAGCCACTGCCGAGCTGCTGCGCATGCTCGAGCGCAAGGACAAGATCATGGGCTTTGGCCATGCCATCTACAAAGAGTCCGACCCGCGCAACGAGGTGATCAAGGGCTGGTCGAAACAGCTCGCCGACGAAGTCGGTGACAAGGTGCTGTACCCGGTCTCCGAAGCCATCGACAAGACCATGTGGGAGCAGAAGCGCCTGTTCCCCAACGCCGACTTCTACCATGCCTCGGCGTACCACTTCATGGGCATCCCGACCAAGCTGTTCACCCCGATCTTCGTCTGCTCGCGCCTGACCGGCTGGGCGGCGCACGTCTTCGAACAGCGTGCCAACAACCGCATCATCCGCCCGAGCGCCGAGTATGTCGGCGTCGAGCAGCGCCAGTTCGTGCCGATCGAGCAGCGCTGACAGGCCGTACCTGTGGGGGCCTGTTCCGGCCTCATCGCCGGCAAGCCGGCTCCCACAGGGACTGCACCAGCCTCAGGAGCAGTGCAATACCTGTGGGAGCCGGCTTGCCGGCGATGAGGGCGGAACAGCTGACACAGGGCTGCAACCAGAAAGCTATCCACGACCGTACCGTGACCGAGCCTGATAACGATATGAACACTGCATTCCGCAAGCACCTGCCAGGCACCGACCTGGACTACTTCGATGCCCGCGCGGCGGTCGAGGCCATCAAGCCCGGCGCCTACGATGGCCTGCCTTACACCTCTCGCGTACTCGCCGAGAACCTGGTGCGCCGCTGCGACCCGGCTACCCTCGACGCCTCGCTGGGCCAGCTGATCGAGCGCAAGCGCGACCTCGACTTCCCGTGGTTCCCGGCCCGCGTGGTGTGCCACGACATTCTCGGCCAGACTGCACTGGTCGACCTCGCCGGCCTGCGTGACGCCATTGCCGACAAAGGCGGCGACCCGGCCCAGGTCAACCCTGTGGTGCCGGTGCAACTGATCGTCGACCACTCGCTGGCCGTCGAGTGCGGTGGTTTCGACCCGCAGGCCTTCGAAAAGAACCGCGCCATCGAAGACCGCCGCAACGAAGACCGCTTCCACTTCATCAACTGGACCAAGAAGGCGTTCAAGAACGTCGACGTGATCCAGCCGGGCAACGGCATCATGCACCAGATCAACCTGGAGAAGATGTCGCCGGTGATCCACAACGACCGTGGCGTGGCCTACCCGGATACCTGCGTCGGCACCGACAGCCACACCCCGCATGTCGACGCCCTGGGCGTGATCGCCATCGGCGTGGGTGGCCTGGAGGCCGAGAACGTGATGCTCGGCCGTGCCTCGTGGATGCGCCTGCCGGAAATCGTCGGCGTCGAGCTGACCGGCAAGCTGGCGCCGAACATCACCGCCACCGACCTGGTGCTGGCCCTGACCGAATTCCTGCGCAAGCAGAAAGTCGTCGGCGCCTACCTGGAGTTCCACGGCGAGGGTGCCCGTGCCCTGACCCTGGGCGACCGCGCCACCATCTCCAACATGGCCCCGGAGTATGGCGCCACTGCGGCGATGTTCGCCATCGACCAGCAGACCATCGACTACCTGCGCCTGACCGGCCGCGAAGAGCAACAGGTCAAGCTGGTGGAAACCTATGCCAAGGCCACCGGCCTGTGGGCCGACAGCCTGGGCGGCGCAGTCTACGAGCGCACCCTGAGCTTCGACCTGTCGAGCGTGGTGCGCAACATGGCCGGCCCGTCCAACCCGCATGCCCGCGTCGCCACCAGCGACCTGGCGGCCAAAGGCATCGCCGGCAGCTGGGAAGAAGTGCCAGGGCAGATGCCAGATGGCGCGGTGATCATTGCTGCCATCACCAGTTGCACCAACACCAGCAACCCGCGCAACGTGATTGCCGCAGGCCTGCTGGCGCGCAATGCCAACAAGCTGGGCCTGGCCCGCAAGCCGTGGGTCAAGTCGTCTCTGGCGCCTGGCTCCAAGGCCGTGCAGCTGTACCTGGAAGAGGCCGGGCTGGAGAAGGAGCTGGAACAGCTCGGCTTTGGTATCGTCGCCTTCGCCTGCACCACCTGCAACGGCATGTCCGGCGCCCTGGACCCGGTGATCCAGCAAGAAATCATCGACCGTGACCTGTACGCCACCGCCGTGCTGTCGGGCAACCGCAACTTCGACGGGCGCATCCACCCGTATGCCAAGCAGGCGTTCCTCGCTTCGCCGCCACTGGTGGTGGCCTACGCCATCGCCGGTACCATCCGCTTCGACATCGAGAAGGATGTGCTGGGCGTGGTCGATGGCAAGGAAATCCGCCTCAAGGATATCTGGCCCAGCGACGAAGAAATCGACGCCGTGGTACGTGCCGCGGTCAAGCCGGAGCAGTTCCGCAAGGTGTACATCCCGATGTTTGCCATCGAGGAAGACCGTGGGCCGAAGGTGGCGCCGTTGTATGACTGGCGCCCGATGAGCACCTACATCCGCCGCCCACCATACTGGGAGGGTGCCTTGGCCGGTGAACGGACCCTGCGCGGCATGCGCCCGCTGGCAGTGCTGCCGGACAACATCACCACCGACCACCTGTCGCCGTCCAACGCCATCATGCTCGACAGCGCAGCCGGCGAGTACCTGGCGAAGATGGGCCTGCCGGAGGAGGACTTCAACTCCTACGCTACCCACCGTGGCGACCACCTGACCGCCCAGCGCGCCACCTTTGCCAACCCCAAGCTGTTCAACGAAATGGTGCGCAAGGAAGACGGCAGCGTGAAGCAGGGCTCGCTGGCGCGTATCGAGCCGGAAGGCAAGGTCACCCGCATGTGGGAGGCGATCGAGACCTACATGGAGCGCAAGCAGCCACTGATCATCGTCGCCGGTGCCGACTACGGCCAGGGTTCGTCCCGTGACTGGGCGGCCAAGGGTGTGCGCCTGGCCGGTGTCGAGGCGATCGTCGCCGAAGGCTTCGAGCGTATTCACCGCACCAACCTGGTGGGCATGGGCGTGCTGCCGCTGGAGTTCAAGCCGGGCACCGACCGCAAGACCCTCGGCCTGGATGGCAGCGAAACCTATGACGTGCTGGGCGCGCGCACGCCGCGGGCGACGCTGACCCTGGTGGTTACCCGCGCCAACGGCGAGCGTCTGGAGGTACCGGTGACCTGCCGCCTGGACACTGCCGAGGAAGTGTCGATCTACGAGGCCGGCGGGGTGCTGCAACGCTTCGCCCAAGACTTCCTCGAAGCGACCGCCTAATCAAGAGCAGCGCGGTCCTCTGTGGGAGCGGGTTTACCCGCGAATGCGTCAGCAGATACAACATTGTTTTCTGATCGGACGCTTTCGCGGGTGAACCCGCTCCCACAGGGGGTGCGCAAGACAGGAATTGAACATGGCTCATGTACCGCAAGTAAAAATCCCCGCCACCTACATCCGCGGCGGCACCAGCAAAGGCGTGTTCTTCCGCCTGCAAGACCTGCCCGAGCAGGCGCAGATCCCTGGCCCGGCCCGCGACGCACTGCTGCTGCGGGTGATCGGCAGCCCCGACCCTTACGGCAAGCAGATCGACGGCATGGGCGGTGCCACTTCGAGCACCAGCAAGACTGTGATTCTGTCGCAGAGCATCAAGCCTGAGCACGACGTCGACTATCTGTTCGGCCAGGTCAGCATCGACAAGGCCTTCGTCGACTGGAGCGGTAACTGCGGCAACCTCTCCGCCGCGGTCGGTTCGTTCGCCATCAGCAGCGGCCTGGTCGACCCGGCACGCATTCCGCGCAATGGCATCGCCACCGTGCGCATCTGGCAGGCCAACATCGGCAAGACCATCATCGCCCATGTGCCGATCACCGAAGGTGAAGTACAGGAAACCGGCGACTTCGAGCTGGACGGGGTGACCTTCCCGGCCGCCGAGGTGCAGCTGGAATTCCTCGATCCGGCGGCCGACGAAGATGGCGACGGCGGGGCGATGTTCCCCACCGGCAACCTGGTCGATGACCTCGAGGTGCCGGGTGTTGGTACGTTCAAGGCGACCCTGATCAATGCCGGCATCCCGACCATCTTCGTCAATGCGGCGGATATCGGCTACACCGGCACCGAACTGCAGGACGCCATCAACGGCGACCCACAGGCGCTGCTGCGCTTCGAGACGATTCGCGCCCATGGTGCCGTGCGAATGGGCCTGATCGACAACGTCGACCAGGCTGCCGGGCGTCAGCACACGCCGAAAGTGGCTTTCGTCGCGCCGCCGAGCACCTACACTGCGTCCAGTGGCAAAGCGGTGCAGTCAGGTGATATCGACCTGCTGGTACGGGCCTTGTCGATGGGCAAGCTGCACCATGCAATGATGGGGACGGCCGCGGTGGCCATCGGTACCGCGGCGGCCATTCCGGGCACGTTGGTCAACCTCGCCGCAGGCGGGGGCGAGCGCAGCGCCGTGCGTTTCGGCCACCCCTCGGGCACCCTGCGGGTGGGGGCCGAGGCGCGCCAGGTGAATGGTGAATGGACAGTGACCAAGGCAATCATGAGCCGCAGTGCTCGCGTGCTGATGGAGGGCTGGGTTCGCGTGCCTGGCGATAGCTTCTAACGCACCACTGGCGCTCGGCTTTAGTGAGTTGGGGCCGCTTTGCGCCCCTTCGCGGGCTTGCCCGCTCCCACAGGTAATCCACAGGTTTCGAAGGCTGTGGTGTACTTGTGGGAGCGGGCAAGCCCGCGAAGGGCTGCAACGCAGCCCCGGCAATTCTGAAGGGAGCTGGATATGAGCGCCAACGTAGACCTCAACGCCCGCCCGGACTACGACCGGGTGCTGCAAACCCTCGCCGATTACGCCCTCACGTATCGGGTCGAATCCGCCGAAGCCCTGGATACCGCGCGCAACTGCCTGATGGATACCCTCGGCTGCGGCCTGCTGGCCCTGCGCTTCCCCGAATGCACCAAGTTGCTAGGCCCCCAGGTGGAAGGCACCGTGGTGCCCAATGGCGCCCGCGTGCCCGGCACCGCCTACCGCCTCGACCCGGTCAAGGCTGCCTGGGACATCGGCTGCACGGTGCGCTGGCTGGACTACAACGATACCTGGCTGGCCGCCGAATGGGCCCACCCGTCGGACAACCTCGGCGGCATCCTGGCCGTTGCCGATCACCTGTCGCAGAAGCGCGTGGCCGCAGGTGAAGCGCCACTGCTGATGCGCGATGTGCTCGAAGCCATGGTCATGGCTCACGAGATCCAGGGCGTGCTGGCGCTGGAAAACGCCTTCAACCGCGTTGGCCTCGACCATGTGATTCTGGTCAAGGTAGCCTCCACCGCCGTGTGCGCCAGGCTGA
Source organism: Pseudomonas sp. C5pp (assembly GCF_000814065.1). Taxonomy (NCBI): domain Bacteria; kingdom Pseudomonadati; phylum Pseudomonadota; class Gammaproteobacteria; order Pseudomonadales; family Pseudomonadaceae; genus Pseudomonas; species Pseudomonas sp. C5pp. Next base: position 17,620 of record NZ_JWLN01000018.1, read on the forward strand.
TGGGGGCCAACCGTGAGCAGATGCTGAGCGCCTTGTCCCACGCGTTCGTCGATGGCCAGGCGCTGCGTACCTACCGCCACGCGCCCAACGCTGGTTCGCGCAAATCGTGGGCCGCCGGTGATGCTTCCAGCCGTGGCGTGCGCCTGGCCGACATTGCCCTGCGTGGCGAGATGGGCGTGCCTGGCGTGCTCACCGCGCCGCAGTGGGGCTTCTACGATGTGCTGTTCAGCCACACCAACAAGGACCTGGCGCTCAAGCCGTCCGAACAGCAAGAGCTGCACCTGCCGCAAGCCCTGGGTAGCTACGTGATGGAAAACGTGTTGTTCAAGGTCAGTTTCCCTGCCGAGTTCCACGCCCAGACTGCCTGTGAGGCTGCGGTAACATTGCATCCGCTGGTACGTAACCGCCTGCACGAGATCGACCGTATCGTCATTACCACTCAGGAGTCGGCGATCCGCATTATTTCCAAGAGCGGCTCGCTGGCCAATGCCGCCGACCGCGACCACTGCCTGCAGTACATGGTGGCAGTGCCACTGATTTTCGGGCATCTGGTGGCCGAGCATTACGAAGACGCCTTCCATGCCAACCACCCAAGCATCGACCGCCTGCGCGAAAAGATGGAGGTGGTGGAAGACCCGCGCTTCAGCCGTGAGTACCTGGAGCCGGACAAGCGCTCGATCGCCAATGCGCTGCAAGTGTTCTTCAAGGATGGCAGCAGTACCGAGCAGGTGGTGGTGGAATACCCGATCGGGCATCGCCGGCGGCGAGGGGAGGGCATACCGTTGCTGGAGGCCAAGTTCAGGGAAAACCTGGCGACGCGCTTTGCGCGGCAGCGGTGTGGGGAGATCGTGGATGTGTGCAAGGACCAGCAGAAGCTGGAGCAGATGGCGGTGCACAGGTTTGTCGACCTGTTCGTGATCTGAGGTTGCCTGTGCTGGCCTCTTCGCGGCTAAAGCCGCTCCCACAAGGTCTTGCGCAGCCCTCGAAAACTGTGGGGTCCCTGTGGGAGCGGCTTTAGCCGCGAAGAGGCCGGTACAGGTTGAAACAAGAAAGCCCCGACATTTCTGCCGGGGCTTTCTTTTACATCTTACAACTCAGCTTACGCCTGAACCACCGGGATCTTGGCGTTGGCTGCCGCTTCGCGGAACTCGGCGATCTGGTCGAAGCTCAGGTAGCGGTAAACGTCGGCAGCCATGCTGTCGATGTCCTTCGCGTACTGCATGTACTCTTCGACGGTCGGCAGCTTGCCGATGATCGAAGCGACAGCGGCCAGCTCGGCCGATGCCAGGTACACGTTGGTGGCGTCGCCCAGACGGTTCGGGAAGTTACGGGTCGAGGTGGAGACCACGGTCGAACCGGTCTGCACACGTGCCTGGTTACCCATGCACAGCGAGCAGCCTGGCATTTCCATGCGCGCGCCAGCCTTGCCGTAGATGCCGTAGTAGCCTTCTTCGGTCAGCTGGTGAGCGTCCATCTTGGTTGGCGGGGCCAGCCACAGACGGGTCGGGATACCGCCCTTGACCTTGTCCAGCAGCTTGCCGGCAGCGCGGAAGTGGCCGATGTTGGTCATGCACGAACCGATGAACACTTCGTCGATCTTCTCGCCCTGTACCGAAGACAGCAGGCGGGCATCGTCCGGGTCGTTCGGTGCACAGAGCACAGGCTCTTTCACTTCGGCCAGGTCGATTTCGATGATCTCGGCGTATTCGGCATCGGCGTCGGCCGACAGCAGCTCAGGCTTGGCCAGCCAGGCTTCCATGGCCTGGGCGCGGCGCTCCAGGGTGCGGGCATCGCCGTAGCCTTCGCCGATCATCCAGCGCAGCAGGGTGATGTTGGACTGCAGGTACTCGGCGATGGCCTTCTCTGGCAGCTTGATGGTGCAACCGGCAGCGGAACGCTCGGCCGAGGCGTCGGACAGCTCGAAGGCTTGCTCGACGGTCAGCTCGTTCAGGCCTTCGATCTCGAGGATGCGGCCGGAGAAGATGTTCTTCTTGCCCTTCTTCTCGACGGTCAGCAGGCCCTTCTGGATGGCGTAGTAAGGGATGGCGTGGACCAGGTCACGCAGGGTGATGCCTGGCTGCAGTTTGCCCTTGAAGCGCACCAGCACGGATTCTGGCATGTCCAGCGGCATGACGCCGGTGGCGGCGGCGAAGGCCACCAGGCCGGAACCGGCCGGGAACGAGATGCCGATCGGGAAGCGGGTGTGCGAGTCGCCACCGGTACCCACGGTGTCAGGCATCAGCATGCGGTTCAGCCAGCTGTGGATGATGCCGTCGCCCGGGCGCAGCGACACGCCGCCACGGGTGCGGATGAAGTCTGGCAGGGTGTGGTGGGTGGTGACGTCGATCGGCTTCGGATAGGCCGCGGTGTGGCAGAACGACTGCATCACCAGGTCAGCGGAGAAGCCCAGGCACGCCAGGTCTTTCAGCTCGTCGCGGGTCATCGGGCCAGTGGTGTCCTGGGAACCGACGGTGGTCATCTTCGGCTCGCAGTAGGCACCTGGGCGCACGCCCTGGCCTTCTGGCAGGCCGCAGGCACGGCCGACCATTTTCTGTGCCAGGGTGAAGCCCTTGCCCGAATCGGCAGGCTGCTCCGGCTTCTTGAACAGGTCGGAGGCGCCCAGGCCCAGTTCGGCACGGGCCTTCTCGGTCAGGCCACGGCCGACGATCAGCGGGATACGGCCGCCAGCGCGGACTTCATCCAGCAGCACTTCGGTTTTCAGCTCGAAGGTGGTGACCAGTTCGTCGCTGCCGTTACGGCGCACTTCGCCCTTGAACGGGTAAACGTCGATGACGTCGCCCATGGCCAGGTTGGTGCAGTCGAATTCGATCGGCAGGGCGCCGGCGTCTTCCATGGTGTTGTAGAAGATCGGGGCGATCTTGGTACCGAAGCAGAAACCACCGGCGCGCTTGTTCGGTACGTACGGGATGTCGTCGCCGAAGAACCACAGCACCGAGTTGGTGGCGGATTTGCGCGAAGAACCGGTACCGACCACGTCACCGACGTAGGCAACCGGGTAACCCTTGGCCTTGACCGCTTCGATCTGGGCCAGCGGGCCGACCGAACCAGGCTGCTGCGGCTCGATGCCGTCGCGGGCCATCTTCAGCATGGCCAGTGCGTGCAGCGGGATGTCAGGGCGCGACCAGGCGTCCGGGGCAGGGGACAGGTCGTCGGTGTTGGTTTCGCCAGGCACCTTGAACACGGTCAGGGTGTACTTGTCGGCGATGGCCGGACGCGAGGTGAACCACTCGCCGGCAGCCCAGGATTCCAGCACGGCCTTGGCGTGAACGTTGCCGGCCTTGGCTTTTTCGGCCACGTCGTGGAAGGCATCGAACATCAGCAGGGTGTGCTTGAGCTGTTCGGCCGCGACGGCGCCCAGTTCGGCGTCATCCAGCAGTGCGACCAGCGTTTCGATGTTGTAGCCGCCCTGCATGGTGCCCAGCAGTTCGGTGGCGTGCTTGCGGTCGATCAGAGGCGACTTGGCTTCGCCTTTGGCGACGGCGGAGAGGAAAGCGGCCTTGACATAGGCAGCTTCGTCGACCCCTGGCGGTACGCGGTGGGTGATCAGGTCTACGAGGAAGGCTTCTTCGCCGGCCGGCGGGTTTTTCAGCAGCTCGACCAGGCCTGCAGTTTGTTCGGCGTTCAGCGGCTGGGGCACGATACCCAGGGCGGCACGCTCTTCGATGTGTTTGCGGTAGGCTTCAAGCACAGTTATTTCCCTCATCAGTGGTCCCTAAAGGGGGTCCGGGACGCTCATCCAGCATTCAATGCACCCATGCGCTGCCACGGCTTTGTGGGCCGCCCAGCCAGAGTCGCAAAGAATCCTTACAGAAGCTGCTTTCAAAGTTTTACGCCTGCAGAACGGGGAGCTGATGAGGGCTGGCACGGGCATGCGAGGGATGCATGGCCCGGGCCAACGCCGTTCTACCGGATGAACTGTGCTCGTGACGCTTTGAAAACAGCTTCCAACGGACATTGTTGCCTTTGAAAAGGCGGGATGATTCTACGGCAAAAAAAGCCCGAAGGTAAGGCGGCGAAGATGACTTTAACGAGTGACCCTGGTTAGACAAAGGGCTAACATGGGTTCGTGTTCCATCGCCAAGCTGTTGTTTTTCATGTCCAACAAGTCCATCAAGACCCCTTGCGTCGGCCTGTGCTCCACGGTTTACGGAGACACGGTTTGCCGTGGCTGCAAGCGGTTTCACCACGAAGTGATCAACTGGAACGGCTACGACGATGCGCAGAAGCGCGCCGTGTGGCTGCGCCTGGAGCAGCTGCTGGTGCAGGTGATGATGGCCAAGCTGGAGGTGTTCGACAAAGGCCTGCTGCGCCAGCAACTGGAGCAGCGTTCCATCCGCTTTGTCGAGCAGCAGTCGGAATATTGCTGGGCGTACCAGCTGATTGCCCGCGGGGCGCGGATGATCCGCGACCTGGAAGCCTACGGCATGGTGCTGTTGCCGGAATTCCGCGACTGGGAGCTGCCGCAGTTGCGCGACGCCATCGACCGCGAATTCTTCCTGCTGTCCGAGGCGCATTACCAGCGCTACATCGCCCCGGCGTTCCTGCAACAGGCATTGGAGTAGGCTGTTTCCCGCTGATTTCGGGCGGCATTGCTCGCGTAGTGTCCGGCGTTTTCCATGTACAGGAAGCGCCCATGAGCGACTATGTCTACCACCCGGAATTTTCCTTTTTGGCTCGCTGCTGGTGGCAGCTGGGCGATGAGCTCCTGCATCCCGATCAGTGGGACGCTTCGACCGCCAGGCTTGCCCCCATGTGGCTGCATTATGGCGGGGCCGGTTTTCACAATGACCACTGGTACCGATATCTGCGGGCCGAGCCCGAAGGCACCGGCCCATTGCAGCTGGAGCCATGGAGCTACACCTTGCCCAGTCATGTGTATGGCGAGCTGTTCTGGTTCGGAGCCTATATCAGCGGTACGGACCGGACCGGGGCGACGCTGCGCTATGAAATGCGGCCTTATGACCGGAACTGGAAACCGCTGAAGCGGATTGTCTACAGTAAGCCGGGGGCGCTGTCAGGCTTTGCAGGCTATGCGGGCGTGAAGGACCAGACCGAGGCGGCGGCCGGGCGTGAGCATCTGACCGATCCGCAGCACCTGTGGAACCTTTCGGGTATCAACCACAACGATATCAAGCGCGGGGCGCGGTTATGCAATGTCGTTCTGGTCGACGCCGCCGGGCAACGGGCCAGGCGCATCGCCAACCGGGAGGCATGGCTGATAAACACGCTGACTGGCGAACCAGGCCTGATGGCCCTCGAAGTGCTGGACTACGCCCATGAAGCGCGCGATGTCGCCTGGGGCACGGGCCTGCAGCGGGCGGGCAGCAGTCAGGCGTTCAAGGCAGAGCACAGTTTCATCGCCAGTTTGTGCTGGCGGCCCGATGAGACGCCAGCCGGCCCTGCCGGCTCCACGGACGGCGTGCAGGGCTTGGTGGCAGCTCGCTTTGACGAAGGCTGGGAGTGGAACCCACGGGCAAGGTTGAGTGTGGAGCAGACCGATGCTTTGGGCACGCGCTGGCGCGACGATGAAACCCGACCGGCATGCGAGCGTTTCTGGTTTGCCGCCTACCTCGATAACGGGGTGTATGCGTATGAGATCTGGCCGCTTGACGAGCGTGGTCGGCGCCTGAACTTCACCCTGCGCAAACAGAAGGGCTGGACCATGAGCCTGGCGCAGCGCTGGCAATCGGTTCGTGCGGAGGCGGATATTCTCTGGCATCTGGACGGGTTGGACCCGGCTGCCTTGCAGGCGGGGGCAACTGTGGCCAACGTGAAACTCAGGCACAGCAGTGGCCGAGTCGTGAAGCTGGCAGATCGCAGCGAACGCAGGCTGGGTACGGAGGCGCTGGGTGAGGAAGGATCCCTGACTGTGCAGGTGCTGGAAACCTCGGCCAGGTTCTAGGGGGGGCGCAAGGGCGCTGCTACAGCGCCCTTGCCGGGGTTCAGTCGCCGCTGTACTCGCAACCGCTGGTGCAGGTTTCGTGGATGCGCACCTTCGACAGTTCCGGCAGCAGCGGCTTGACCTGGTCCCAGATCCACTTGGCGATCACTTCACTGGTGGGGTTTTCCAGGCCCGGGATGTCGTTCAGGTAGTTGTGGTCCAGTTGCTCGTAGATCGGCTTGAAGATCGCCTTGATCTCGGCGAAGTCGCGGATCCAGCCGGTGTGCGGGTCGAGCGGGCCGGTCAGGTGCAGGCCGACCTTGAATGAGTGGCCGTGCAGGCGACCGCATTTGTGCCCGGCAGGGACGTGCGGCAGGCGGTGGGCCGACTCGAATGTAAATTCTTTAAAAATTTCCACGCTGTCATAACTCTATGTGAATCAAGAATGCGCGCAGTCTACCAGCATGGCCGCTACAAGGCTTGCAGGCGTTCATGCAACCGCCCGGTGGCAATCAGCTCCAGCAGCTCGTCGCCCAGCCGCTGGCTCTCGGCAATGGCCTTGTACCAGTAGCGCTTGCGGCCAGGCGCATCGCCCATGAAACGCTTGAAGTCATTGCGGTCGGGCAGCTTGCCGTAGGGCAGGGCCGCCAGGTACTGCGGCGAGGGCGTCATCAGCAGCACGTTCTGCAGGCGCGTGGCATCGCCCTTGCGCCAGGGCAGGGCCTTGTCGAACCAGCCGGGTACGACCTTGTCGGTGAAGTGCGGGTACAGCACCAGGTCGTCGCCGCGGTAGGGCAGGTCGAGGTGGTAGTCGAGCAGGCCGCCGTCGCGGTAAGTGCCTGCACCTGCACCAGGGATGTCTTTCACGCCTTCCATGACCATGGGGATGGAGCCCGAGGCAAGCAGGGCATGGCGCAGGTTGGCCAGGTCCAGCGGCAGGCAGCGCGAGGGGAAGTCGGTCAGTGCGTCGAGCGGCGGCGTGGCGCGGCCGTCGTGCAGGATGACGCGCTCGAAGTGCCGTGCCAGGCGCGAGCGGCCGAGCAGGTTGCTGGCGATCACCGAACCCAGGCCGAGGCCCAGGCGGCCCCGATGGTCGTGGGCGAGCTGGCCATGGCTCTTCACCACCAGGATGTTCAGGCGATAGTGCGGGTTGGCCAGCAGCTGGCTGTCGCGGCCTTGCAGCAGGTCATCGAGCATGTGTTGGCAACTGCGGCTGATTTCGGCCGGGGTGACGCCCTTGGCGAAATCCTGCTCGGTGTACAGTTCGCCCAGGCGACGGATGCCTGCGACCGGGTCGTCGAGGCAGGCACTGGCAAAGCGCCAGGCGCCGATCGAGGCGCCGATCAGCGCACGTTGGCGTGGCGCCGACGGCAGCCACTCACCGAACAGCGCCAGGTCCAGGCCCTGGATGCCCAGCGGCTTCGACCCGCCAGCCGCACCCGGCAGCACACCGACATCGGCCGCCTGCAGGCCGCGCTCGCGGACCTGCCGCAGGGCACGTTGGCCGGCCTTGAAGGTGAGGGCGGGGTATTTGATGTGAATGGCGCTCATGGCGGATCTCTTGGGCGGCAGGCAAGTCATTGTAAAGGGTTCAAGGCACGCACAGGACCTGTAGGAGCAGCCTTGTGCTGCGAAGAGGCCATTGCTGGCGAAGAAAATCTGTTGCCCTAGTGGCCCATTCGCAGCACAAGGCTGCTCCTACAGGTATTTGCCCCATGCCGCGGCCTGTGATGAACCGGTGAGAGCTGCGCTATCATGGCGCCAGTTGTTTTCAGGTTGAATTAAGGACCGGTGGTTAATCTTAACCCCGTAGACAACTTGCACAGTTCTCAGGAGAGAAGAACGATGAAACGCATGACTGCCCTGTTCACCGTAGCCGCCGCCCTTGCCCTGGGCGCCCATTCCGCCATCGCCAAGGACGTGCAGCCCGACGAAGTGGTCAAGCTGGTAAATGCCAAGGCCGTCAAGTCGCTGGACGAACTCAAGGCCGCCGCCGTGGCCAAGCACCCGGGTGCCACCGTCACCGACTCGGAACTTGAAGATGAGTACGGTCGCTACGTCTACAAGGTCGAGCTGCGCGACACGCAGAACGTCGAATGGGACGTGGCGCTGGACGCCAAGACCGGTGAAGTGCTGAAGGATGAGCGGGACAACTGATGATCCACCTACTGCGGCCGGCGCGCTACTTCGCGCTGGCGCTGCTGGCCGTCTGTTCCCTGGCCGTTGCCCGTGACCTTGATCAGGACGAAGCCCTGGAACTGCGCCAGAAGGGCATCATCCTGCCGCTCGAGCATCTGCTGGAAACCGCCCTGGGGCGTCACCCCGGGGCGCGCCTGCTGGAGGCCGAGCTGGAAGAAGACGACAATCGCTACGAATACGAAGTCGAGTTGCTGACAGCTGAAGGCGTGGTGCGCGAGATCAAACTCGATGCCAGCAGCGGTGCCCTGTTAAAAGACGAGGAAGACGACTGAATGCGCCTGTTGCTTGTCGAGGACAATGTACCGTTGGCCGATGAACTTACCGCCGGCCTGCAGCGCCAGGGCTACGCCGTGGATTGGCTGGCCGATGGCCGCGACGCGGTGTATCAGGGCCAGAGCGAACCCTACGACCTGATCATCCTGGACCTTGGCCTGCCGGGCCTGCCGGGCCTGGAAGTGCTGGCTCAGTGGCGTGCCGCCGGCCTGGCCACGCCGGTGTTGATCCTTACTGCCCGCGGCTCGTGGGCCGAGCGTATCGAAGGGCTGAAGGCCGGGGCCGATGACTACCTGAGCAAACCCTTCCACCCCGAAGAACTGCAGCTGCGCATCCAGGCGTTGTTGCGCCGTGCCCGTGGCCTGGCCAACCAGCCAACGCTGGAAGCGGCCGGCCTGCACCTGGACGAAAGCCGGCAGTGCGTGAGCCGTGACGGCGTGGATATCCAGCTGACCGCCGCCGAGTTCCGCCTGCTGCGCTACTTCATGCTGCATCCGCAGCAGATCCTGTCCAAGAGCCACCTGGCCGAGCACCTCTACGACGGTGAAACCGAGCGCGACTCCAACGTGCTGGAAGTACACGTCAACCACTTGCGGCGCAAGCTGGGCCGAAGCGTCATCGAGACCCGCCGCGGGCAGGGCTACATCTACGCCGGGAGCGCCGCGTGAAGTCGATCCAGGCGCGCCTGAGTCTGGGCCTGGTGGCGGTGCTGGTGGTGGTCGGCCTGGTGCTGGCGCAGCTGACCCTTTGGTTGTTCGAGGTCGGCCTGCAGCGCTACCTGGAGAATGGCCTGCGCAAGGAAAGCGAAAACCTGTTGGTGGCCCTGGTGCGCGGGCCTTCGGGTCTGCAGCTGGATGAGCGGCGTATCTCGGCCGCCTACCAGCGGCCGTTTTCCGGCTATTACTTCCGCATCGATTTCGATAAAGGCACCTGGCGTTCCCGGTCGCTGTGGGATCTGGACATGCCCAAGCCCGCCGCGCCGGGCCTTTCCGACAGCCACGAACTCGGCCCGGAAGGCCAGCAACTGCTTGCCCTGCGTGCCGACTACCGGCGCCTGGGCCAGGACATCTCGATCAGCGTGGCACAGGATTATTCACCGGTACGCGAAGGTTTCCGGCGCCTGCAGCAGATCGGCCTGGGCATGGGCCTGGTGGCGCTGATCCTGGTGCTGGTGTTGCAGCGCATCACCGTGACCCGCTCGCTGCGGCCGCTGGAGCGGGCACGCCAGCAGATCGCCCAGTTGCAGCAGGGCCAGCGCTCGCAGCTGGATGCCGAAGTGCCCAGCGAACTGGCGCCGCTGGTGGGGCAGATCAACCACCTGCTGAGCCATACCGAAGACAGCCTGCGCCGCTCGCGCAATGCCTTGGGCAACCTGGGCCATGCATTGAAGACGCCGCTGGCGGTTTTGCTGAGCCTGGCCTCCAGCGAGCGCCTGAAAGACCTGCCGGATGTTCGCGCGCAGATGCGCGAGCAACTGGAGCAGATTCAGCAGCGCCTGGCGCGTGAGCTGAACCGTGCGCGCCTGGCGGGGGATGCGCTGCCTGGTGCGCAGTTCGACTGCGACGTCGAGCTGCCGGGGCTGCTGGGGACACTGGGCATGATCCATGGCGAGGGTCTGCTGCTGGCCAGGGATGTGCCGCCCGGGCTGCTGCTGCCGTGGGACCGCGAGGACTTCCTGGAACTGCTCGGCAACCTGCTGGACAACGCCTGCAAGTGGGCCGACAGCGAGGTGCGGCTGGGTATCGCGCCGAGTGCCGATGGCTACCAGGTGTGGGTCGATGATGATGGCCCCGGTATCCCCGAGGGCCAGCGGCAACAGGTGCTGGAGCGCGGTTCGCGGCTGGACGAGCAGGTAGACGGGCACGGGCTTGGGTTGGGCATCGTGCGCGATATCGTCGAGGCCTGGGGCGGGCGTCTGGCGCTGCTGGATAGCCCGTTGGGCGGGCTGCGGGTGAGCATCGACTTGCCGCGCAAGGCTCGGTAATACCAGGGCCCTGTGGGAGCGGGTTTACCCGCGAACACCGGCGAAGCCGGTGCCATGCACCGTGTCGCATTCTTCGCGGGTGAACCCGCTCCCACAAGTTGCGCGGCGCGCTTGAGGAATTTGCTGGCCATATCACCACTGCAAAAAAATTGCAGTACAGCCGCATTTTTTTGAATTAGCCCAATCTCACCCCACCCGGCAAAATTCCCCCACGAAACCTTGCGGTTTCCATCTCTCCACGGACGGAGCCCCTTGTGCTATTGCAACCGCAATACGAGGCCCAGGCCACCTCGGCTGGGCTTTCTTTTTAACCAGAAAAAACTACAGATTCCGATTACCTACATGCCTGCCTCGCGTTTCGAAAGTCGTTTGCAGCGGCTGTTGCCAGCGCCCCTGAATATTCCCCCCAAAGAATGGTTGCGTGCCGGTATCGGCGCGTTGTTCGGCCTGTTCCTCGCCGGCTGGCTGACCAGCATGGCCTACGGCCCCAGCATTGCCTTGCACCTGCTCGGCCCGCTGGCGGCTTCGGCCGTGCTGGTGTTCGCCGTGCACTCCGGCCCATTGGCCCAGCCCTGGCCTGTGCTGGGCAGCTACGCCTTGGCCGGTGCGGTCGGCCTGGCCATGCGCCAGGGCTTCGGCCCGCAGCTGTGGGTTGCCGCTGCAGCCCTGGGTATCTCGATTCTGGTGATGTGCCTGCTGCGCTGCCTGCACCCGCCAGGCGGCGGGGTGGCGGTGAGCGCGGTGCTGGCCGACCCCGGGCTTACCGCCATGGGCGACCACCTGCTGGAGCCGGTGCTGCTCAATGCGTTGATCCTGGTAGCGGTGGCGATCCTCTACAACCGCGTCACCGGCGTGCGCTACCCGAAAGGCGCGGTGCCGCGCAAGGATCTGCACCACACCCATGACCCGCTCCCCAGCGAGCGGGTCGGCATCCGTGGGGAAGACCTGGACCAGGCTCTGGAAGAACTGGGCGAGTTCGTCGATGTCACCCGTGACGAACTGGAGCGCATCATCCTGGCCACCGAGCAACACGCCCTGCAGCGCAGCCTCGGCGGCATCACCGCGGCCTCGGTGATGTCCCGCGACGTGCAGTTCGCCACGCCCGACACCACCCTGGAGCAGGCCTGGAAACTGCTGGCCAGCCACCACCTGAAAACCCTGCCGGTGCTGCAGCAGGGCAAGCTGGTGGGAATAGTCAGCCTCAGCGATCTGGTCGGCCCGGCCATGCAGCGTGGCCGCTTCAGTTGGCGTGGGTTGTTCGGCCGCAAGACAGTGCGCATGGAGCAGGTGATGAGCCGCCGGGTAATCAGCGTCAGCAGCCAGCACCCGCTGGAGCGCTTGCTGCCACTGCTGTGCGAACAGGGCCTGCATTGCCTGCCAGTGCTCGATGCCGACCAGTTGGTGGGGGTGATCACCCAGACCGACCTGATCGCCGGCCTCAAGCGCCAGTTGCTTAGCGAGGCCGAGGCTTCAGATAAGCGGGTCCCAGCGTTGTGACCAGTCGCTGGCGCCGGCGGCCACCAGCCGGCGCAGGATGGCGAAGGCCTGTTGCAGGGCTTCGCTGTCGCGTTTGCGCGGGTACACCAGGAAGGTCGGGTAGGTGAATTCCGGCGCCTGCGGTACCCGCTCGAACACCCCGCTGTCCAGATAGGCCTGCACTACCCGCGTGCGGAAGTAACCACTGCCGCCCTGGTCGAGTATGAACTGCAAGGCCAGCGGGCCCAGGTTGAAGCTCAGCGCCGGGCGCGCGCAGTCGGGCAGGGCGGCATCGTGCTGGCGACGGAAGGCTTCGCCCCAGTCGATATAGATGTACGGGTCTGGCTGGGCGACCCGGCGCACACGGATCAGCTTTTCCTCCATCAGCTGCTCCACCTGCAGGCCCGGGCCGTAGGTCGGCTGGTAGACCAGCGCGGCATCCAGCAGGCCCATCTCGACCTTGCGCAGCAGCGATTCGCCGTCGCTCACCTCGCTGCGGATGGCATGGCTGGGCAGTTCGCGGTGCAGGGCACTGACCCAGTCGAGCAGCATCGGGTTGCCCAGGCTCACCTCAGCGCCCACGTGCAGCACTTGCTGGCAGCCTTCGGGCAGCGGCAGGTCGCGGCGCGCCGCTTCCCAGGTTTGCACCATCTGGTTGGCATAACTGACGAATGCCTCGCCGTCGCTGGTCAGGCTGGCGCCGTTGCGGCTGCGCACGAACAGCTGGCAGCCCAGTTGCTGTTCCAGGCGCTGCACCCGCGCGGTGATCGCCGTCTGTGACACGAACAGGCGTTCGGCGGCGGCGACCAGGCTGCCGCAACGCACGATTTCCAGAAAGGTACGGGCCTGATCGATGTCCATGAGCTGCTCGGTGGCTGAAGGGGTGGCCTATTCTAGAGGCTTTGCACCGTTATGGGGCGTTTTTGCGTTGTCTGCAAATTTGCAGGTCGGTTGTGACTTTAGTCCCATGGCGGCGCGGGTGTAGCGGTCCATACTCAAGTTTCGCCCTTCAATAACAACAAGTACCGGGTTTCTTTCGATATGAGCTACCAGCACAGCTACGCCCATTCCATTTCCGACCCTGCCGCTTTCTGGGCGGAGCAGGCCGCGCACCTGGCCTGGCACCGCAAGCCGGCCCTCACGCTGCAAGACAATGCCGATGGCACCCACCGCTGGTTTGCCGATGGCCGCCTGAACAGCTGCTACCTGGCCCTCGATCACCAGATCGAGCAGGGCCGTGGCGAGCAGCTGGCGCTGATTTACGACTCGCCGGTGACCGGTGTGCAACAGGCCTACACCTACCACCAACTGCGCGACGAGGTGGCGCGCCTGGCCGGTTTGTTACGCCAGTTGGGGGTGAACAAGGGCGATGGCGTGATCATCTACATGCCCATGGTGCCGCAGGCGGCCATGGCCATGCTGGCCTGCGCGCGGATTGGCGCAGTGCACTCGGTGGTGTTCGGTGGCTTTGCCGCCAACGAGCTGGCCTTGCGCATCGACGATGCCCGGCCGACGCTGCTGCTGACGGCCTCCTGCGGGCTGGAGTTCGACCGGGTAATCGAATACAAGCCGCTGGTCGATCGTGCCCTGCAACTGGCCCGCCACCAGCCGCGCAACGTGCTGGTGCTGCAGCGCCCGCAGGCGCGTGCCCAGCTGCAGCCAGGTCGCGACCTGGACTGGCAGGCGGCATTGGCCAAAGCCGAGCCAGTGCCACCGGTGGAACTGGATGCGGGTGATCCGCTTTACATCATGTACACCTCTGGCACCACCGGCAAACCCAAGGGCATCGTGCGGGAAAACGGCGGCAATGCCGTCGCGCTGTGCTACGCCATGCGCCATATCTACGGCATGCAGGCCGGCGATGTGTGGTGGGGCATATCCGACGTGGGCTGGGTGGTTGGCCATTCGCTGATCGTCTATGGGCCGCTGATGAGCGGCTGCACCACGGTGTTCTACGAAGGCAAGCCGATCCGCACCCCGGATGCCTCGGCCTACTGGCGGGTGGTGGAGCAATACAAGGTCAACGCATTGTTCTGCGCCCCTACGGCCATGCGCGCCATCCGCAAGGAAGACCCTGAGGGCGAGCTGATCCGCAAGCACGACCTGAGCTCGCTGCGCCAGTTGTTCCTGGCTGGCGAGAAACTGGATTCCAGCACCCACGAGTGGCTGGAGCGGGTCAGTGGCAAGCCGGTGCACGACCATTGGTGGCAGACCGAGACCGGCTGGCCGGTCACCGCGCCCTGCGTAGGGCTGGAAGGCAGTGCGGCGAAGCCCGGGTCGAGCAACCGGGCGGTGCCGGGCTATCACGTGCGCGTGCTGGATGACGAGGGCAACCTGCTGGGGCCGAACCACCAGGGTTCGATCGTCATCGCCCTGCCATTGCCGCCCGGGTGCAGCCAGACGCTTTGGGGCGACCACGAGCGTTACCTGCAGGCTTACCTGCGGACTTACCCGGGGTATTACCACACGGGTGACGGTGGCTACCTGGACGATGACGGCTTCGTCTACATCATGGGGCGCACCGATGACGTGATCAACGTGTCCGGGCACCGGCTGTCCACCGGCGAGATGGAAGACCTGGTGGCACGCCACCCGGCAGTGGCCGAGTGCGCGGTGATTGGCGTGCATGACGAGATCAAGGGGCAGGTGCCGTTGGCGCTGGTGGTGCTCAAGGACGGCGAGGGCATTGCAGAGGCGCAGTTGCTGGTGGACCTGGTGGGTAGCGTGCGCGAGGAGATTGGCGCGTTGGCATGTTTCAACCGGGTGCGGTTGGTGAAGCGACTGCCCAAGACCCGCTCCGGGAAGATTCTGCGGGCGGTGCTGCGCAAGATTGCCGACGGGCAGGACTATGTGCCGCCTTCGACCCTGGATGACCCGGCGGTGCTGGGGGAGATCGAGGCGGTGCTGGCGGATTTGCCCAGGGCTGGCTGAGGGTTTGACCTTGCTGGCCTCTTCGCGGGTAAACCCGCTCCTACAGGGATGTCGCAGGCCTTGAGAACTGTGCAATACCTGTGGGAGAGAGGCCGGCCTGGTCAATACAGTTCTAGGGTCCTACCTGATGCAGCTGTCCCAGCCGGCTGCGCGTACGCATCAGGTCGGCAAGCGGCCCGCCCAGGCTTTCTTCCAGTGGCCGCTTGCCGATCACCAGCACCTGCCGGTCCTGGTCATACAGCACATCCACCAGGTTGACGAAGCGCTGCTGCGCCGCCAGGGAACATTCCGACAAGTCATCCAGCCCATCGATGATCCACTCATCGTATTGCCCGGCCAGCACCAGGTAGTCGATCACTGCCGTGGCCTTTTCGCACAGGTCGTCAAAGCCCAGCACCACCCGCCGGCTGTCCACCGCCAGTGCGCGCAGCGGGCGCTTGTTCACTTCCAGCATCACCGGCTGCGGCTCGGGCACATTCAGCGCCTGGCGCTGCGCTGCATTGCCCGGCCAGACATAGTGGCCCCGGGTAAAGCGCTGATGTTCGCGGTTGGCCGGCAGGCTGCGGAAATCGGTATCGCCCCCCACTTCCAGCACTTCCATCGCGCTGTTGATCAGGCGGATCACCGGCAGGAAGCGCTCGTGGTACAGCGGGTTGGGCAGCAGCCCTTCGGGTGCATAGTTGGACGTCACCAGCAGGAATACGCCACGGCTGAACAACGCATTGAACAGCCGCGTGAGCAGCATGGCATCGCCAATGTCGTGCACATGGAATTCGTCGAAGCACAGCACCTGGCAATCACCCACCAGCTCGTCGAGGGTCGCGCCCAGTGCATCATCCAGCGCCCGGTGGCGGTGCATGCCCTGGTGCAGGCGGGCGAAGAAGTCATGGAAGTGCAGGCGCAGCTTGGCCTGCACCGGCACGGCCTGGAAAAAACCGTCGAGCAGCCAACTCTTGCCACGGCCCACCGAACCGTACAGGTACAGGCTGCGTGGCTGGCCTTGTTCGAGCTGCGCCAGCTGTTCGGCCATGCAGTGGATTACCCGGCGTTGGCCGTCGCTGAGTTGGTAACCGCGGCTGTGCGCCTTGTCCTCAAACCAGCCGAGCAGTTCGCTCTGGTTGGCGGCGGCGCCGCGCAGGCGTTGGCCAAGCTGGCGTAGCGGGGTAGGGATCCAGGCAGGCAAAAGCAAAGCTCCTTGGGCGATGGCAGGGCAGGGTGCAGCTTGCCCGAGGGCAGCCATTTTGACTAATACAGAAAGTGCGCGGCAATCATCGCCTGACGAGATAGGTTCGCCATGCAGGCGTACAGTAAAGGCTGGAACCGGTGCGAGGAGGGGCGAGCATGCACGCCGACTTTGATCTGCAGCGCTTCGTAGAGGCGCAGAACCCTGTGTATGACCAGGTGATGCAGGAGCTGCAGGCCGGGCGCAAGCGCAGCCACTGGATGTGGTACGTGTTTCCCCAGCTCGATGGCCTGGGCCACAGCGCCATGGCCGAACGCTATGCGCTGGCCGGTATCGACGAAGCCCGTGCCTACCTGGCTCATCCGCTGCTCGGCCCGCGCCTGCAAGCGTGCGTGACTGCGCTGCTGCAGCACCATGACAAGAGTGCCCGTGAAATGCTCGGCAGCCCTGACTACCTCAAGCTGCGCTCGTGCCTGACCCTGTTCGCCCAGGCCGCGCCCGGCAACCCGTTGTTCCAGCTGGCGCTGGTGCAGTTCTACGACGGTGAGGCGGACGCCCTGACACTGGCCATGTTGCAGGGTTAGTTCAGGCCTTTTGTTCCAGTTGGCGCTCGATCATGTACTTCACTGCCAGCCGACGTTCTTTCAGGCGGCGCAGGTCTTCATCCTCGAAGTTGCCCGCCGAAATCGACTCGGCGGCCAGCACCTGGTTGTCGATGTCCATGTATTCGTCCAGCAGACGGTCCAGTGCCTTGTCCTGCTGTCGGCGCTGCTGGACGATTTCGCGCGGGTAGTGCAAGTCCTGGTAAAGATCGTGGGAGACAGGCATGGGGTCCTCCTTGGTCAATGCAGATGGCTCATCTGATTGGAAGGGAGGAATGCGATTGTGTTGAAGCCAAGCGGGCGGAAAGCGACGGATGGTCGCCTCGCCAACCACGAAAATGACTAACTCGCTGTTTTTTGGTAATTTTTTTTCATCAGGGGGTTCACAGACCGAAAGTTTGTTGTTAAAGTGCCGCGCATTCCAAGACAACAACCCAGTTGTCACTCAGTTGGAATTGTCAGAGCAGCAGATGCTGCATCCGATACAGGGGCGTCGCCAAGCGGTAAGGCAGCAGGTTTTGATCCTGCCATGCGTTGGTTCGAATCCAGCCGCCCCTGCCATTTTCTTGCTTCAAACGTATCTCGGTCCGGTGCTTGGAAAGACTAGCGCTGGGCTTTGTCGTTTCCGCAGGTTTTGCCGAAGGCTCTGTTCGGTCACCTGGCCGTTCCAAGCATCTCGTTCAGCAAGCGGGCCAGTTCATCGGCCTGTACCGGCTTCTGGATCACCAGGCTGCCCGGCAACTCCAGTCCCTGCAACTCTGCATAACCGGTAAGAAGCACCACCGGCAGGTGCGGGTAGCGCTCGCGCGCCGCCAGGGCCAGTTGCGCACCGTTGAACTCGGGCATGGCGAAATCGCTCAGTAGCAGGTCGATCTGCTCATCCAGCAAGGCCAAGGCCTGTTCGCCACTGTGCGCCTGGCGTACCTGGTAGCCGTACTGGCGCAACACATCACCAAGCATGTCGCGTACCAGATGGTCGTCATCCACCAGCAGCACGGTGCGATTACAACCGCTTTCGCTAGTCGAGTGGCTGAGCAGCGACGGCATCGGTTCGTTGACGGCTTCACCCTTGACTGCCGGCAGATACACGGCCACCTGCGTACCACGCCCCGGCGTGGTGTCGATGCGCACGCCACCCCCGGACTGTTTGGCGAAGCCGAATACCTGGGCCAGGCCCAGGCCCGAACCCTTGCCGATATCCTTGGTGGTGAAGAACGGTTCGAACACCTTGGCCAACACCTCTTCGCTCATGCCGCAGCCGGTATCGCGGATACTCAGCATCACGTACTCGCCAGGGTCCGGGTCTTCCGGGCGCTGTGGACGTGCGTCGATCCGGGTGTTGCGGGTCGACAGCGTCAGCTGGCCACCGTCGGGCATGGCATCGCGGGCATTGATCGCCAGGTTGAGAATGATCATTTCGGTCTGGGTCGGGTCGGTCAGGGCCTGCCACAAGGTTGGTTCCAGGTCCAGGCGCACCGAGACATTGCCGCCCAAGGTGCGGCGCAGCAACTCTTCCAGCCCGGCCAGGGTGCGGTTGAGGTTCAGCGCCACCGGCTCCAGGCGCTGGCGGCGGGAGAAAGCCAGCAACTGCGAGGTCAGCTTGGCGCCGCGCTCGCCGGCTTCGCGGATGTGCTTGAGCCGCGCACTGGCCTTTTCCAGGTCGGCTTTGGCCAGGTCGCGCTCAAGGAAGCTGGCGCCGGTGAGGATTACCGTCAGCAGGTTGTTGAAGTCGTGAGCCACACCGGCGGTCAACTGGCCGACCGCTTCCAGGCGCTGCATCTGCTGCAGCGCGGCCTCGATGCGTTCGCGTTCGGCGATCTGCTCGCGCAGGCGGGCGTTGGCTTCGGCCAGGCCCAGGGCGGCTTCGCGCTCGCTGGTGATGTCGCGTGCCACCACGTACAGCAGGGTGTCTTCCGGCACCACCACCCACGATAACCAGCGCTGCTGACCACCGGCATCCAGGATACGCCCGACAAAGCGGGCGCTGGTGCGACCATGGGCGAGGGCAGCCAGTTCGGTGAGCAGCAGTTCCTGGTCGGGCTCGGGCAGCAGGTGCAGCAAGGACGACTGGCTCAGGCGTTCGCGGGACAAGCCCAGGCTGGCTTCCCAGGCGGGGTTCAGCGCGACTGGGGTCAGGTCCTTGTTGAGCACGGCCAGCAAGTCTTGCGACAGCTCCCAGGCACGGTCGCGTTCGCGGGTGCGGCGCTCGACCCTTTCCCCCAGCATTTCGTTGAGCTGGCGCAGTGCCTGGGTGGCCAGGCGTTGGGTGTGGATGTCCTGCAACACCCCGGAAAAGCGCACGCACTGGTCGTTGACGAACCGGCTCTGGCCGCTGCTGAGCAACCAGCGCGGTTCCAGGCCGTCGGGTTGGGCGATGCGGAATTCGACCCGATACAGGCCGCCACCTTCCGGGCACATGGCCTGTTCCACCGCCTCGCGCACCTGCGGCAGGTCGTCGGGGTAGATGCCGGCGTAAAACACCTCGAGGCTCATTTCAGTATCGGTGGGTAGACCGAACAGGGTTTTGCAGCGGTCATCCCACAACAACAGGCCTTCCTGCGGGCGCATGTCCCATGTGCCCATGCCGGCAGCGTCGATGGCAATGCGTGCACGTGCCTCGACGTCTGCCAGGGCCTCTTCGGCGCGGCGCCGGCGCTGGCGCTCCTGCACTTCGGTCAGGGCCCGGCGCACGGCCTTGGGCAGTAGCGGCAGGTTCTTCTTCAGCACATAGTCGGTGGCGCCCAGGCGGATCATTTCCACCGCATGTTCTTCGCCATAGATACCAGACAGGAAAATGAACGGAATGTCGGGTGCCAGGCGCTGGGCGATGGCCAGCACATCGGTGCCGGACGAGCCCGGCAGCACGCAGTCGCACAAGATCAGGTCGTAGTGGGCCTCGCTCAGGGCTTGCTCGACACCGGCATGGTCGAACACCAGCTGCGCCTGCACCTGCAACCCGCTACGTTCCAGGCGCATCAGGGTCAGCTCGGCGTCCATCGAGTTGTCTTCGACCATCAGCAGTTTCAGCGGCGTTGGCTGCATCGTCGCGGCCACCTCAGATGCTGCCACGCCGGTTCAGGCGCAGCGAGCCGGGTGGCGGTTCGTTGAGTACCGCCCAGAACACCCCCAGGTCGGAAATGGCGGCGACGAATTCCTTGAACTCCACCGGCTTGACCACGTACGCGTTCACCCCCAGCTCGTAGGCGCGCAGCAGGTCGGGCTCCTCGCGCGAGGACGTCAGCATCACCGTCGGGATGCTGCGCAGCTCGGCGGTGGCGCGCACTTCCTTCAGCACCTCCAGGCCGTCGACCTTTGGCAGTTTCAGGTCCAGCAGCAGCACGGCGGGGTTGCCATCGTCACGTTCGGCATAGGCATTGCGCCGAAGCAGGTAGTCGAGTGCCTCGGCACCGTCACGCAGCACGATGACCTCGTTGGCCAACTGGCTGCGCTCCAGCGCCAGGAGCGTCAGCTCCAGGTCCCGTGGGTTGTCTTCGACCAGCAGGATGGGTTTGAGCATGATGGTAGCGGTGCCTCAGGTAGTCGCGGGATGGCGCGGGAGGGTGAAGTGGAAGGTTGCACCCTGGCCAACCTTGCCATGGGCCCAGACCCGACCGTCATGGCGTTCGATGATGCGACGCACGCTGGCCAGGCCGATCCCGGTGCCTTCGAAGTCTTCCATGCGGTGCAGGCGCTGGAACACGCCGAACAGTTTGTTGGCGTAGGCCATGTCGAAGCCCACTCCGTTGTCGCGAATGCAGATCTCGGTTTCGCCCGGATGTTGCACGGCGCTGATGCCGATGCGCGCCGGGGTGCGCCCGCGTGTGTATTTGATGGCGTTGGCCAGCAGGTTGTGCAAGGCCATGTTGATGAACGCCGGGTCACCGACCACCTTGGGCAGTTGGGCGATGTCCCAGACAATTTCGCGGTTTTGGTAGTCGGGCGCCAGTTCGCTGCGAATGGCCTCGACCAGGGCGTTGAGGTCGACCTCGGACAGGCGCAGGGCAGAGCGGCCCATTTGCGAGAAGTTGAGCAGGTTGTCGACCAGGCTTCCGGCAAAATGCGCGGCTTCCTCGATGTGTTGCAGAAAGCGCCTGCCGCGCTCGCTGAGGCCCTGGCCCTCGATTTCGCCGAGCAGTTCGGAGTAGCCGGCAATATGGCGCAGGGGTGCGCGCAGGTCATGGGACACGCTGTAGGAAAACGCTTCGAGCTCCTTGTTCGAGCGACGCAGTTCGCCAGCCAGCTGCGCCAGTTCCTCGGCCTTGCGCAGGACAATCCCCAGCACTGCCGTGCGCAGCTCCTGCACGCCTTCGATGACTAGCGGGTGCCAGGGTTCGCAGTAGCCGCGCAGTTTTTCCTGCCAGCTATCGAAACTGTGCCGCGGGTCGAGGTTGCCCTGCGGCCCGACCTGTTTGTTCGGCTGCCCGGCCCAGTTCACCGTGCGCACCTGCTCGGGACGGAACCACAGCAGGTAGTGCGAGTGGATCTGGGAAATGGCCACTGCCAGCACACCGCCTGCATGGGCCGCGAGCTCGGGCAGTTCATCGATGTCGCGGCACAGGTTGTCGCTGTGGAACACGCTCTCTTCGCCACGCTGGGAGAGCCAGTGCACCAGGGCGTTTACCTGCGCGGCCGGAGGGGTCTTGCCGATCAGGTCGCAACGTTCGGCGGAAATGACCGCGGCACCTTGGGCGCCTGCGAAGGCCAGCAGTACTTCGGGCAAGTCGCGCAGGCCGTCGCCGACACTGTCATGGTCGGCCATGGACGAGATCATGCGCACGATGTGCTGGCGCAGCTCGAGCAACTGGCGAGTGTTGGCGTGGGACTCGCGCGACTCGATCTGCAGCGACAGCACACTGGCCAGCAGTTCGCAGGCGGTACGGGTGCGCAAGTCCACCGGGCGCGGCTGTTCGTGGTGGCAGGACACCAGCCCCCAGAGTTGCCCGTCGACCACGATCGACAGCGACATCGATGCCAGGGTACCCATGTTGCGCATGTACTGCAGGTGCACTGGCGACACGCTGCGCAGCGCGGCAAAGCTCAGGTCCAGCGGCTTGCCGGTGCGTGGGTTGGCAGCGGGCAGCAACGGCGAGGCCTGGTAGTTGGCATCCTCGATCACGCGGATGCGGTTGATTCGGTACAGCTCGCGCGCCTGGCGCGGTATGTCCGAAGCGGGGAAACACAGGCCCAGGTAGCTCGGGTAGCCCGGGTCGGCCACCTCGGCCAGCACCTGGCCGTTGCCTTCGGCATCGAAGCGATAGGCCTTGACCCTGCCAAAGCCGGTGATGCGCTTGAGCTGCAGCACTGCTTGCTGCAGCAGTTCCTCGAGGCTGCCGGCCTGGTGCAGGCGGCCTACGAAGCTGCGCACCAGCGGGTAGTAGTCGCCTTGCCCGACAAGATCGGCCGGCAGGCGAGGGGGTTCGAATTCGGCGATCAGCACCTGGTCGTGACGATGGACCAGCAGGTGCAGGTTGCCACGATATGGAGCGTCCTGGCGCAGGTGCACATCGCTGATGTGGAACGGAAAGACCTCGTCCTGCGGCAGGCGGGCCAGGTGCAGGCGCAAGTCGAAGGCACCGCTGACCAGTTCGGCGAACTCGCGACCTATCAGATCACTGGCCGGTATGCCCAGCCACTGCTCGACATTTTCACTGGCCTGGAGTACCCGCATGTCGGTTTCGTCCAGCACTAGAAGGAAGCCGTGGGGCTGGATGCTGCCAGGCAGCTGGATCGGCTCCTGGGCGCAGCGCTCGAGGGCTTGGGTGAGCGTGCTGTCTGCAATCATCTGTGAAAACGCTCCTGTCGTGTCCGTCCATGCATGCCGCATGAGTCTAGGCAGGATGAAGGGAATACACCTTAACAGAATACCCGCCGGGATAACGGCCCTTGGCCATTTGAGGAGAATGCCGGCGATGCGTTCTGTGTCGTGTGGTTTTTTTTTCAGGTGGTAGCGCTTTTTGGCTAATACAAAAAAATGGCTCGATGCCAGTACCGTGATGTCACGTCGCTGCTACGCTCAGGTCAGCAGACATCGACAAGGATAATAAGGTGACGGACCGCTACCTGGCCGCCCTGTTGGGCCTTATGTTGAGCAGCAGCGCAATGGCGGCGGACTTCCTGGTGGAAGTGCGGGTGCTGGTGCAGCGTGGCTGCATGCTGGTCAACCAGCCCCGCGATGCTGGGGCGCAGGCGCTGGGGCGCATCGATCTGGGCGCTGCTGCACGGCTGGATGGCCCAGGTGCGCCGCTCACCGGCGCGCTGCTGAGCCAGCGCCCGCCACGCCTGGAATGCAATCCCCACACCCCCTATCAGGTCCGCGTCGATGGTGGGCAGCATGGCGGCGTCGGCGAGTTGCGCTTTCTGGCCAGTGACGATGACACGGCCCGGCTCATACCTTATCGCCTCTACCGCGACGCTGCCTGGCGCGAGCCGCTGGCGGTGAATGTGGCGCATTCGGCGCGGGTGCCGGACAGCGGTTCGGTCGAGCTGCCGTTGTATGCACGGATCGACAAGCTGGCCTGGATACCGCCTGCAGGCCTGTACGCCGACCTGCTCAAAGTCACCGTCACCTGGTAGGGATGCCACCATGCTCAAGGACGCGACGCCATGAACCGCACCTCGATCCTGCTGCTTTCCCTGGGCCCGCTGCTGGTGCCCGGTGGTGCCGCGCATGGCACCAGCACCGGTTTCATCCAGGCGCGGCTGGTGATCAGCAGTGCTTGCCAGATCAGCAGCAACGAGACGCAACCGGCAACGGTGGGTAACCCCGGCGTGATGGACTTCGGCGAGCGCGGACCGAACTGGCGCCAGCCGCTGCGCAGCCGGGTTGATGATGTGAGCGGCGAAGGCAGCCTGCAGATCAGTTGCACGCCCGAGGTGCGGGCTTTCAACGTGCGCATCAACGGCGGCCTGAATGGCAGTGACGGCATACGGCGGCTGAGCAACGGCCGCGAGCTGATCCCCTACCAACTGGCGATCGACCCAGGTGGTAACAGCCGCTACGGCATCGGCCAGGCCCGTGCCTTCACCATCAGCAGTACCCGGCAGATACCGATCCCCATCTACGGTGTGGTAGTGGCGCAACCGCGTGCGCTGCCAGCCGGCCTGTACCGTGACACCCTGAGGGTGACCCTGGACTGGTAACGACACAAGGAGACTTCGATGCGAACGAACCTTTCACGCTGCATCCTCGCCGGTCTGGGGCTGATGCTGAGTTACCAGACCCAGGCCGCCACTACTGGGACTATCGAATCGACGCTGACATTGACCGCAGCGTGTCAGGTCAACGGCAGCTCAGCCTCCTCGGGGGCAGACTTCGGTACCTTGGACTTCGGCACTCACGATGCCTTGTTCAACACTGCCGACGGCCAGGTAATCGGCGGCGGCGGTGGGGCGATCAGCATTCTCTGTTCGGCTGGCACGGTACCAGTCATCCGCGTGGGTGCAGGTTCCCACGATGGCCAGTCGGCCGGGGGCAGCCGTGCGCTGGCGGATGGCGTCGGCAACTTCGTGCCGTACGACTTCTACACCGATGCCGGGCGTACGCAGGTGTTGGCCATCAACGGCACCATCACCTTGCCGCTCAGCAGCGGTGTGGCCCAGACCGTCAACCTGTATGGCCAGGCGCGCGGCAAGGTCGGCCTGCCGGCGGGGGAGTACACCGACACAGTGTCCGTCGAGCTGTCGTTCTGAACCATGCGCAGCTGGCTGGCGGGCGGCATGAGCGTCCTTGGCGTGCTGCTGGCCGCGCCTCTGGATGCGGCGACCACCAGCAGCTTCCTGGTGACGGCGCAGATCGTCGCCGGGTGCCTGGTGGTGGGCGGCGTGACCAGCTACGGGACGCTCGACTACGGCTCGCAGTCGGCACTGGCCACCGGAACTCTCGGCACCTCGTTGGGGGGTACCACGGTGACCTTCCAGTGCACCCCGGGCGTGGCTTTGAGCATGAGCGTGGATGGCGGGCAGAACAGTGCCGGTGGCACACGCAACCTCAAACGCACGGGCGGCACGCAGGTGCTGGCCTACCAGTTGTACCAGGACGCGGCATACAGCCAGAGCCTGGGGATCGGCCAGAGCGTGGCCGTGGGCTATACCGACCCGACGGCGATCAAGCTGCCGGTGTACGGGCGGGTTCAGCTGACCGGCACGATGCCGGCGGGGACTTACACCGATGTGGTGCAAGTGACGGTGACCTGGTGAATGCATCGGCACCAACGACCAGTATCCAAGGAGAGCTTCATGGGGGCAGGCGCGAAGTGGGCGCGAGGATTGATCGGAGTATCGTGGCTGGCGAGCCTGCCAGCCTGGGCGGCCACCTCGGTGCTGATCTGGCCGATCGACCCGGTATTGGAGGCTGACCAGAAGGCTGGCGCACTGTGGCTGGAAAACCGCGGAACCGCACCGGCCAACCTGCAGGTGCGGGTGTTCGCCTGGCGCCAAGGTGACTACCAGGAACAGTACCAGGCACAGCGCGAGATCATTGGCAGCCCGCCGGTGGCCAACGTCGCCCCCGGGCAGAAGCAATTGATCCGCCTGACCCGCACCGGCCCCTCGCCAGTCGGCCAGGAGCAGGCCTACCGCATCATCATCGACGAAATCCCGCCCGCCATCCCGGTGGACAAGGCCGAGCCCGGCACCACCGCGGCGATCCGCCTGCAGATGCGCTACTCGGTACCCCTGTTCGTCTACGGCGAAGGCCTGTGGGGCAAGGCAGGCCCTGAGGGCAAGGGCAATGCCGAGGGCGTCGGCAAGCCGCAACTCAGCTGGCGTGCAGTGACCGTGCAGGGCAAGCCGTACGTGGAACTGCGCAACACCGGCCCGGTGCATGCACGCCTGACTGATGTGGTGGTGCAGCAGGGCAGCCAGAGCAAACCACTGGCCGATGGCTTGCTGGGTTATGTGCTGCCGGGGGCCAGCATGCGCTGGCCGGCACCGCTAACACCGAGTGCCGGCAGTGTGCTCAAGGGGAGGGTAAACGGCCAGAGCAGCGCGGACGCCATCCGCCAAAGCCAATGAGCCTGCGCCTGAATGCCGCGCACAGGCCGTGGAGAATCCGGCAATGGTTGGACACCGTGTGTGAGGTGGCTGACCCACCGTTGTTGCCTGGGGCTTGCCCTGGTCGGCCCTGGCCTGGTGCTGGCCGACGACCTGCCGCCACCGCCCACGGAGATGTCTGCCATCGCCGATGCCACGTTGTACCTCGAGTTGCTGGTGAACCAGGTGCCCAGGGCTGAGCTGGTGCCGGTGCAGCAGCGTGCCGGGCAGTTGTACCTGGATAGCGAGGTGTTGCGGGCGGCCGGAGTTTCGCTGCCGGGCACCCCCCAGGGCGAGGTGGCGCTTGAGGCCATCGTGGGGATGCATGCCGACTACGACAGCCAGAACCAGCGGCTGCTGCTGCAAGTGCCGCCGGCCTGGCTGCCCGACCAGCAACTGGGCGACCGCAACCTGTACCCGGCCAGCGATGCACGCAGCAGTTTCGGCGCCTTGTTCAACTACGACCTGTACCTGAACGACACCGATGACGGCGGCAGCTACCTGGCGGCCTGGAACGAACTGCGCCTGTTCGACAGCTGGGGAACGTTCTCCAGCAGCGGGCAGTGGCGCCAGTCGTTCAATGGTGCGCCGACCGACGATATGCGCCAAGGCTTCTTGCGCTACGACACCACCTGGCGTTTCACCGACGAGCAGCGCCTGCTGACCTACGAAGCCGGTGACCTGGTGACCGGGGCCTTGCCCTGGACCAGCTCGGTGCGGGTCGGTGGCCTGCAGTTGTCGCGCGATTTCGCTGTACGCCCCGACCTGGTCACCTATCCGCTGCCGGCGTTCTCCGGTGAAGCGGCGGTGCCGACCTCGCTGGACCTGTTCATCAATGGCTACAAGTCCAGCACCAGCGAATTGCAGCCGGGTCCCTACACCTTGACCAACGTGCCGTTCATCAACGGCGCCGGGGAGGCGGTGGTGGTCACCACCGATGCCCTTGGCCGGCAGGTGTCGACCACCTTGCCGTTCTACGTCACCAGCAGCCTGCTGCAGCAGGGCCTGGCGGATTATTCGGTAGCGGCCGGCAGCCTGCGGCGTGACTACGGGGTGCGCGATTTTGCCTACGGCCCCGGGGTTGCTTCGGCCAGCCTGCGCTACGGGGTCAGCGACGTCTTCACCCTGGAGACCCATGCCGAAAGCGCCGAATCGCTGATGCTGGGAGGCCTGGGTGGCAACATGCGGCTAGGCAACTTCGGCGTGCTAAATGCGGCGCTGGCGCAGAGCCGGTTCGACGGCGACAAGGGCCACCAGGTCGCCCTCGGCTACCAGTACAACAGCCAGCGCATCGGCTTCAGCTACCAGCGCCTGCAACGCCATGGCGACTATGCCGACCTGACCCGGGTCGACAGCCGGGACATACAGCTGAGCCAGCGCAGCGAGCAGGTCACGCTGAGCCTGAACCTGAACGAATACGGCAACATCGGCGCCGGCTATTTCGATGTGCGCGCCGGCGACGGCACACGTACCCGGCTGATCAACCTGAGCTACAGCAGGCCGCTGTGGGGCAACAGCAGCGTTTATCTGTCGGCCAACCGTGAAGTGGGGGACAGCCAGTGGGCAGTGCAGGCGCAACTGGTGATCCCGTTCGACCTGCACGGCACCCTGGCCCTGGGCATGGAGCGCAGCCAGCAAGGCGAAACCCTGCAGCGGGTCAACTACAGCCGCGCGACGCCGGTGGGGGGTGGTGTTGGTTACAACCTGGGCTACGCCGCCGGTAGCGAGCGCGATGCCTACCGCCAGGCCGATGTCACCTGGCGCCTGCAGTCGGTGCAGTTGCAGGCCGGTTTGTATGGCAGCAGTGGAGAGATGACCCGCTGGGCCGACGCCAGTGGCTCGCTGGTTTGGATGGATGCCGGGCTGTTCGCTGCCAACCGTATCGACGATGCCTTCGTGTTAGTCAGCACCAGTGGTTACGCCGACGTGCCGGTGCGCTATGAAAACCAGGAGGTCGGCCGTACCGATGCCGATGGTCACCTGCTGGTGCCGTACAGCAGCGGTTACTACCGCGGCAAGTACGAGATCGACCCCATGGGCTTGCCGCCGGACATCCTCGCGCCGGAAGTGGAACAGCGGGTGGCGGTGCGCCGCGGCAGCGGCTACTTGCTGGAGTTCCCGCTCAGGCGCGTGCTGGCGGCCAGCCTCGAACTGGTGGACGCCGAACAGCAGGTACTCAAGCTGGGCAGCCGTGTCACCCATGCAGAAAGTGGCAGCCAGGCGGTGGTCGGTTGGGATGGCCTGGTTTATGTGGAGAACCTGACGCCGCATAACCGACTGCTGGTTGAGTTGCAGGGGGGCGGGCATTGCCAGGTGGCGTTCGACCTGCCTGAGTCGCAAGGTTCGATCCCGTTGATTGGCCCGTTGGTGTGCAAGTGAAGGCCTGCTGGCGTGGTTTGTGGGCATGCGCCTTGTTGTTGTGGGCGGGCTCGGCCTGGGCCAAGTGCACGTCAGTGTTGACTGCTCCGGCGGCGTTTGGTTCGCTCAACTCGACTCAGGTACGTGGCACGGTCCAGACAGCTTCCAGCACCAACTCGGGCCTGCAATGCAACGGTTCGGTGATCAGCGTGCTCAGTAGCACCGACTCCTTCAAGATCAAGATCACATCCACCACCAGCGGCCTGGTAGGGCCTACCGGGGATGTGATCCCCTACACCCTCTATGCCGACGCCACAACCAACTATCCGATCACCCGTGGCACCCCCTTCGAATTCAGGACCACCGGCATCCTCGACTTGCTCGGGTTGCTCAACGGTACACCGAAGAACGTGCCTATCTACATGCGCACGCAGGTGGGCAGCAACGTATCGGCGGGGCTATATCAGGAAATCCTCGATGTCGAGTGGACCTGGGACTATTGCGACGGGATTGGTGTTGGCGGGCTTTGCATCGGGCGAGACCAGGGCTCCGGTACCAGGACCCTGCTGGTAAGCATGACGGTGACCAACGACTGCCAGATCACCACGCCCAGCATCAACTTCGCCAGCGCGCCGGTGGTGGCGGGGTTCGGCACGGTGAGCCAGAGCCTGAGCGTGTCGTGCACCAAGGGCAGCAACTACACGGTGGGTCTGGATGACGGGCAGAACGTGGCCAATGGTCGACGGCGGATGAAGTCGGCGGCCAACAACTACCTGGCCTATGACATTTTCAAGGGCGCCGGTGCGGTGCGCTGGGGTTCGACAGGGGCTGCGCGGCGGGCCAGTGCCGATGCCGATGTGAACCCCGGCACGGGGACCGGCACCGGTAGCCAGGTGTTCAACTACAACGCCAAGGTCTACACCGACCAGGCTACACCCCCGGCTGCGACCTATACCGACAGCGTGATTCTGGATGTGCAGTTCTGAGCGCAGGGACCTTGTGGGAGCGGCGGTCCGCGTAACCTGTGGGAGCGGCTTTAGCCGCGAAGAATCCAACGCGGTGCATGGCACCGGCTACGCCGGTGTTCGCGGCTAAAGCCGCTCCCACAGGGGCCCTGCTAATTCCATGAGTCATGTGCAGTCCTGTGAGAGCCGACTTGCCGGTGATGGGCCGTTTCAGTCAGCGCAAATCGCCAACCATCTTCGCCAAGGTCTCAAGCACCGCCCCGGCCAACGCCTTCGAGCGCGCCCCCGACCACCCGGTGACGGCATCCGGTGCGTCGTCATGGTCCTTGAACGGCATTTCCAGGGTCAGTGACAGGCAGTCATGCGCCATCCCCACCGCATTGCAGGCCAGCGTCGTGTTGGCTTGCCCCGGTTCGTCGCGGGTATAGCCATGCACGGTCTGGAAGTCGCGGGTCAGGCTGCACAGGGTGCTGCGGAACTGCTCCTCCAGTTTGGCCAGACGCGGCGTGTAGCCCGGGTTGCCCTCGCAGGCCGCGGTGAACACATGGGGAATCTCTTCGTCGCCATGCACGTCGATGAACGCATCCACGCCGTGTTGCTTCATCTGTGCCTGGGCGAAGAAAACCTCGGGGCTCAGCTCGACGCTGGCGTCTTGCCAGGCACGGTTGAGGTCCTTGCCCTTGAAGTTGGTGCGCAGGTGGCCGAGGAAGGCACCGTCGGGGTTCATGTTGGGGATCAGGTACAGGTCGGCCTTGGCCAGCAACTGCCGGATCACCTCGTCGTTGGCCTGCAGACGGTCGATCACGCCCTCCATGAACCATTCGGCCATGTGTTCGCCCGGGTGTTGCTGGGCAATCAGCCACAGCTTGCGCTTGCCTGCGGCACCATCACCGGCACGCAGCAGGGGAATGTCGCGGCCCTGTACGCTGCGGCCACTGGCGAGCAATTCCACCCCCGGCAGTTGCCGTGCACGTTCGATCAGCTGGTTGTGACGAGCACGCGGGTAGGGCTCGAAGTAGGCGAACCAGATGTGCGGCTGTTCGGCCTTTACCTCGAACGACAGCGCCGTGCCGTCGAACTGGCTGGGGACGCGGAACCAGGTTTGCTGGTCGTAGGAGGCCACGGCGTTGTAGCCGCTCCAGGCGTTCTTGTAGGAGGAACCGGAGGCGTTGTCGAGGCTGAAGCGATGGACCTGGCCTGGCGTCAGCCCGCTGACCTTGAAGTGGAACCACTGGTAGTGGCCGCTGTGGGTGTCCGGGCGGATGGCCAGGTGCACCCGGGCCGGGTTGCTGGCATCCAGCACCTGGATGTTGCCGGAGTCGAAATCGCAGTCGATCTGCAGGGGGGACAGCGTCACGGTCATGTGCCGGGCTCCTTCTGGGGGCTTTGTTGTGAGGGTACTGTACACGGCTTGACAGGGTTGCTGTGCGAGATCAGGCGACGCGGGGGCGATCTCATATGTTTCCTACAGGCTATTTGAAGAACTGACTCGGCGTGATACCGAACTGGCGCTTGAACATGCTGGCGAAGGCACTGGGGCTGTCATACCCCAGCGTCCCCGCCACATCGATGATCCGCTCGCCCAGGGCGATCCGCTCCAGTGCCTGCATCAGCCGCGCCTGCTGGCGCCACTGGCCGAAGGTCATGCCGGTTTCCTTGCGGAACAGGCGCTGGATGGTCTTTTCGTCCACTCCCAGCTGCTGGCCCCAGTCGGCCACGGTGGCGTTATCGTCAGGCCGCTCGTGCAGCGCGGAGCAGATCGCCTGCAGGCGCTTGTCGCCGGGCTGCGACAGCTTCAGCGGCAAGGTCGGCAGCACGCAGATCTCGTCGAGGATCAGGCGCATCACCCGGGCTTCACGCGAGTCTTCGGCAAACGGCGCGGTAAAGCCTACGGAGGCCTTGATCAGTTCGCTGAGCAACGGCGAGATACTGATCGCCTTGCTCTGCAGGGGCAACTGCACTGCCGCGTCGGCGCGCACGAACACACTGCGCATCTTCACCTCGCCCACGCAGCGTATCGCGTGCACCTGGCCGCAAGGCATCCATACGCCGCGGCTGGGAGGCACGGTCCAGCGTTCGTTACCGGACTCGACGATCATCAGGCCTTTGGTGGCATAGATCAGTTGATGCTTGGCATGGCTGTGGGGCTCGATGAACCAGTCGGTCGGGTAGTCCGTCGCACGGCTGCCCACCTCCCAGCTCCACTCATCCACCTCCACCAGCAATTCGTGCTGCGGCTTCAGCATTTCGACCTCATGTACGGGCAGCCTGGCACGCCCACTTTAACAGCAGCGGCTGGGGCGGGCTTGCGAGCGGGTTGCCGGCAGCAGCGCGGTGGCCAACCCCAGCAGCGGCAGGAACGAGATGATCTGGTACACCCACTCGATGCCATGCCGGTCGGCCAGTTCGCCGAGCCCGGCGGCGCCGATGCCGCTGATACCGAACATCAACCCGAACATCACCCCCGACACCATGCCGACCCGGCCCGGCACGGCCTCCTGGGCATACACCACCAGGGCGGCGAAGGCCGAGGACATCACCAGGCCGATGGCCACCGCCAGTACCGCCGTCCAGGCCAGGTTGGCGTAGGGCAGGGCGAGGGCGAAGGGCGCCACGCCGAGGAACGAGACCCAGATCACCGCCTTGCGCCCGATACGGTCACCCACCGGGCCACCAGCGAAGGTGCCCAGGGCCACGGCCGCGAGGAACACGAACAGGTACAGCTGGCTGTGCTGCACGCTCAGGCCGAAATGCTCGATCAGGTAGAAGGTGAAATAGTTGGTGAACGAGGCGATGTAGACGAACTTGGCGAACATCAGCACGGCGATGACCGCCACGGCGCGCCACATGGCGCCACGCGACAGGCCGGGGGCCTGCTGGCCGGCGAAGGTCTTGAGCCGGGTCTGGCCGTGACGCACGGTCCAGCCGGTCACCCGCAGCAGCACGAATACCGCCAGCGCGGCCGCCAGCATGAACCAGGCGATGGCCGGCTGGCCGTGCGGAATGACGATGGCAGCGGTCAACAGCGGGCCGAGGGCCGAGCCGGTGTTGCCACCGACCTGGAAGGTCGATTGCGCGGTGCCAAAGCGCCCGCCGGAGGCCATCCTGGCCACTCGCGAGGCTTCGGGGTGGAAGGTCGCCGAGCCCACGCCGACCACCGCGGCAGCCACCAGCAGCATTTCATAACTGCTGGCGAAGGCGAGCAGGGCGATGCCCACCAGCGTCACCAGCATGCCGGCCGGCAGCAGGTAGGGTTGCGGGTGCTTGTCGGTGTACAGGCCGACCCAGGGTTGCAGCAAGGACGCGGTCACCTGGTAGATGAGGGCGATCCAGCCGATCTGGGCAAAGCTGAGTGCGAAATCGCTCTTGAGCATCGGGTAGATGGACGGCAGCACGGCCTGGATCAGGTCGTTGAGGAGGTGGGCGAATGCCGCAGCGCCGACGATGCGGACCAGAAAGCCCTGGGGTTGGTCGGCAGGTGTGGTGGCGGCCATGGAGGCGGTGGAGGTCGTCATGGGCGATCTTCTTCTGGCGAAAGGGAACAAGGCATTTGCCGAAGAAGGGTAGCCAGTGCCCGGTTTGCCTGTCTCACGCCGAACAGGCAGCCACTGTCGCGTTTCGGACATTCCGGGCCTGACGCCCTGAATTCGCAGGCGGTCCGCGTACCCTGTGGGAGCGGGTTCACCCGCGAAGAATCCAGCGCGGTGTATGGCACCGGCTGCGCCGGTGTTCGCGGCTAAAGCCGCTCCCACAGGGTCCCTGCTGACACTTGGCCGCCCTCGAATTCATCGTTCGTGCCGCGCCGCCCAGCGCAGCAATGCTGCAATCGGTACGCTGCGGTGAGCCTCGTGTCGGTAGGGCTTGCCCTCGGCGGTAAAGCGTTCGCGATAGCGGCTCAGCACCAGGCTGCGGCCATCGGCCGAAACCCGGGCCTCCAGTTCATGCAGCAACAGCGGTTGCCGGGCAGCGCCTTCCAGGCGCCTGAACAGCAGCATGGCGCCTTGGGCATCATTCTTCATGGGCACCCCCTGCGCACTCCACTGGCCAGGTGCCCGGCTCGCCGGCCTTGCCTTCTGCCACCCGGTTGCTGCGCCGCTGCGCGGTGTAGTCACGCATCGCAACGTAGTAGTCAGGCCAGGTGCGCAGCAGGTCGGTCAGTGGCAGTGCTTCGGCCCGTGCATCGACGATGCCGCCGGCCGTGGCTACGTTGCCCATGGTTTCGACGGTATCGCTGTTGCCGCCAAACGGGTCCAGTGCCAGGCCCAGCAGCGTGCCTGTGGCATCACGCAGGTTGTGGGTGCCCAGCAGCGGCAGCTCGACGATGGGGCCAGAGGCGATGTCCCACACCCCGAAAGTCTGGCCAAAGTCCGAGCGATGCTGGCTCAGCCCCATCTTGCCAGACACGTCGACGAGCCCTGCCACACCCAGGGTGGTGTTGAAGATGAAGCGGGAGAGGCTGGTCATCGCCCGTTCGCCGTTGCCCTGCAGCAGGTCGTTGACGAACACCTTCGGCTCACCGAAGTTGCTGGCAAAGTTGTGCATGCCCTGCTGGGCAAAACCGGGCAGCGCGGTGTAGCCCCGTGCGACGGGGGCCAGCAGATAGTCGTCGACCGTGCGGTTGAAGGCGAATACGGCGCGGTTGGCGGGCTCCGCCGGGTCACTGACCTGATAGGCGACATTGCCGCAGGCCGCCGTGGCCGGTGCACGTTGGCTGCAGCCTCCCGCCGCAAGCAGCGACAAGGCCAGCGCGGCTGAGCGCGCTGAGCGGGAGGCGGATGATGAACGGGACATAGATACATTCCTGGCAAGAACTGGCAGCGATGCTGCGCAGTTTTCTTTGCCTGGTAATGTCCGGATTGTCTCGGCGTCGACACTTTGTTTCCGGGTTGAAATATATGACGGCTACGTGGGGATGGCCTTAAAGTACGGCTTGATAACCTTGTTTTGCGGTGCTTTTTTGTGAGCCATTTGCTGATAGTCGACGATGATGTCGAGGTGCTCGACCTGCTGCAGAAGTTTCTCTGCCAACATGGCTACGAGGTTGATGTGGCCAAGGATGGCAAGGCGCTGTGGCAGGCCGTCGAGCGGCGGGTGCCGGACCTGGTCATCCTGGATGTGATGCTGCCTGGCGACAGTGGCCTGGTGTTGTGCCAGCGCCTGCTGGCCGAGCACAAGGTGGCAGTGATCATGCTCACCGCCATGGGCGAGTTGAGTGACCGGGTGGTTGGCCTGGAGCTGGGGGCAGACGACTACCTGACGAAGCCGTTCGCCGCCCGTGAACTGCTGGCCCGGGTGAGGGCAGTGCTGCGCCGTGCCGGCGAAGCGGCCGGGAGCGCGGCGGGCCATGCCTGCGCGACCCTGGAGTTTGCCGGCTGGCGGCTGGATGTGGTGCGGCGCGAGCTGCGTTCGCCGGACAACGTCATGATCCCCTTGTCCAACGGTGAGTTCGAGCTGCTGCTGGTGTTCGCCGAACATCCGCGGCGGGTGCTCAGCCGCCAGCAGTTGCTGGACATGGCCCGTGGCGATGCCTACGACGCCTATGATCGCAGCATCGACGTCCAGGTCAGCCGGCTGCGCCGCAAGCTTGAAACCGACAACGGCAACGAGCCCTTGATCCGTACCCTGCGCAACGCCGGTTATTTGTTCACGCCCACGGTCGCGAAGCGATGAAGCTGCTCGCCTGGGTTCGCCAGGCCCTGCCACGGCCCAGGATCACCATTGCCCGCTGGATCGCGCTGACCACCCTGACGGCGATGCTGTTCCTGTTGCTGCTCAAGGGGCTGTTCAGCCTGTTGCTGAGTGTCTGGGCCCAGCCACCGCTGCTGGAGAGCGGGGTGATCGAGAAGGTTGCAGCGGTCACTCGCATCCTCGACGTCGCGCCCATGGCGCAGCGCGCCAACATCGCCAGTGCGGCGGGCGACGGCTCATACTCCGTGCGCTGGCTGCGCCGCCATGACGAAGCGGGCGTACCCGTGCTGGTCGATGCCGAGTTCAGCGAGGGCACGCCTATCCTGCGCGCATTGCTCAAGCGCCCGGATGCCAGGGTCGAGGCCTTCGCACCGTCCGACATGCCGGAGTACGCACCTGAACGTGGTTATGCGCTGATGATCGAGCTGACCGACAAGTCCTGGGTGCTGTTCCGTGCCACCAGCCGTAGCTGGGGCCTGGACGAACTGCCGCGCAACCTGATCATCCTCGGGCTGATGCTGGTTTCCAGCCTTGTCGTCGCGCTGCTGGCCACCCGCTACCTGGCCAAGCCGCTGGAGCGCTTTGCCGAAGGTGCGCGGCGTTTTGGCAAGGACTTCAACGCCCCGCCCATTCCGGTGGTCGGCCCGCACGACCTGCGTCAGACCATTCTTGCGTTCAACGCCACCCAGGCGCAGCTCAAGCATTTTCTCAACGACCGTACCCAGATGCTCGCGGCCATCTCCCATGACCTGCGTGCACCGCTGACCCGCATGCGCTTGCGCGCCGAGTTCATCGACGATGCCCAGCTACAGGCCAAGTTGTTCAAGGACGTCGACGAGATGCAGGCGATGGTAGATGCGGCGTTGGGGTTTTTCCGTGATGACGCGCGGTTGGAACAGACGACCGTATTCGACCTCGGCGAGCTGCTGCTGACCGTGGTGGACGACTTCAAGGATGCGGGGGTCGAGGTCGGCCTCAGCGGGCCGCGTCGCTGTGTGTATACGGGGCGGCCGGTGGGTATCAAGCGGGTGCTGGTCAACTTGATCGACAATGCAGCGAAATACGGCTGCGAGCCCACGGTGGTGTTGGCGGTAAACGCCAGGCAGATCGAGATTACCGTGCAGGATCGCGGGCCGGGCATTGCGCCGGAGCTGCACGAGCAGGTATTCGCGCCGTTCTACCGTATCGAAGGTTCTCGCAACCGCAATACCGGTGGCGTGGGGCTGGGCCTGCCCGCAGCACGTGCCATCGTGCTGGAGCAGGGGGGCAGCGTGACCCTGGGCAACCGCCCGGGTGGCGGGCTGGAAGTCAGGATCATGCTGCCGCAGGGCTGATCAGAGCCCCAGTTCGCTGAGCCCGGGGTGAACTCGGTGGGGCCGATGCCGAAGGCGCCGATGGCCAGGGTTAACAGGACGCGCCCGCCCTTCATTGCGCGTGTGCCTGTCTTGGGGTGGCCTCCGTCAGTTGGGCTTTTTTCTCATTGAATTGTGGCAATACGTATTCGGCAATTTCGCGCAGGGTTTCGTCCAGCGGCCGCACGTTACGCCTCAGGTGCAGGCCGATATGGTCGACGCCCGCCGTACGCAGGGCGCGGAGCTCGGCCGCCAGCGCCTTGCGGCCGCCGCGGAAACCGAAACGCCAGCGTTGCAACGGTTCGTCAGGGTTGTCCGCCAGGTCCAGGTGGATGAAGCTGCTGTAGGGCTTGTTGCCTGCCACCGCGCGCCAGGCGGCGACCCGGTGCCGGTGGTCGTCCGGTGTGCCGGGGTAGGCCAGGCAGCCGTCGAGGTTGCTGCCGGTCCATTCCGGGCTCTGCTGGGCCAGGCCGGCTACCAGCAACGGTAGCGGCGAAGCGGTGCTGGGCAGCACGGTCAGCCCTTCGGGCAGGTGGCCGTTGGCACCATCACGCAGCAGCGCGACCTGTTTGCGAAATGCGTCGCCACGCCCCTCGAAATCCCGGCCGAACAGTGGGTACTCCACCGGCCGGTCACCACTGGCCACGCCCAGCAGCAGGCGGTTGCCACTGAGGCGCTGCACGCTGTTGGCCGATTTCAGGGTCAGCAGCGGTTCGCGAATCGGCAGCACCACGGCAGCCGTGCCAAGCAGGATGTCGCGGGTTACCCCGGCCAGGTAGCCGAGGTAGGCAAACACCTCGAACACCTGGGCGGCATCGCCGAACGACGGGTCGTACAGCGGCACATCGCGGACCCACAGGGCGCGGTAGCCCAGGCGGTCGGCCAGTTGTGCCAGTTCTGCGTGGCGGGCCAGGTCCGGCTCGCCGAACTGGCGGCCATCGCGGCGCCGCGCCTGGTCGCCGGCGGGCGTCCAGTCGTGGTCCAGCGGCGCTTCCAGGCCGATGCTGAAGCCGCCAGCGGTCAGGCGTTCGAGGGGCGTTGTCATGGCATCAATCCCAGATTGGCGCCAGGCCGTCAGGGCTGACTTCACGGCCGTTGCGCTCGAGCTTGGCGATGCGTGCCATGTCGTCAGCGTCCAGCTTCAGGTCACGAGCGAGCAGGTTGCTGGCCAGGTTTTCCCGCTTGGTCGACGACGGGATCACCGCGTAGCCCAGCTGCAGGGCCCAGGCCAGGGCAACCTGGGCCACGGTGGCCTTGTGCTTGGCAGCGATGTCGGCCAGTACCGGGTCTTTGAGCACCTTGCCGTAGGCCAGGGTCATGTACGAGGTGACGGTGATGCCTTGCTCCTTGAGGAACGCGGTCAGCTTGCCGTTCTGCAGGTAGGGGCTGAGTTCGATCTGGTTGGTGGCGATTTCGCCTTCGCCGACCACTTCGATGGCCTGGCGGGTCAGTTCGATGTTGAAGTTGGACACACCGATCTGGCGGGCCAGGCCCAGCTTCTTGGCTTCGGCCAGGGCGGCCATGTACTCGGGCAGCGCAACGCCGTTGCCTGGGGCCGGCCAGTGGATCAGCAGCAGGTCGACGTAGTCGGTGCGCAGTTTTTTCAGGCTGTCGCGCAGGCTGGGGACCAGCTTGTCGGCGGCGTAGTTTTCGACCCAGATCTTGGTTGTGATGAACAGCTCGCCGCGCTTGACGCCGCTTTCGGCGATGGCCTGGCCGACGTCGGCTTCGTTCTTGTAGATCTGTGCGGTGTCGATGACGCGGTAGCCAAGTTCCAGGGCCGACTTGACCGAATCGATGACGGCTTGGCCGGTTAGGCGAAAGGTGCCGAGGCCGAAGGATGGAACGCTCATGGATCTGCTCCTGGTGAGTGAGGGGGTGAGCCGAATCGAGGTTGGTCGCTCGGATTCGATCGCTCTTCGTGTGGGGAGCAGTGTGCGGCTTTGAGGGGAATTGATTAAGGTGGGGCGGGGCCAAGGTCATTTGACCGGGAGGCAAGAATAGGTCGCTGTGCCGTGACTGTTGCTGGGGGAATGCAGGGTAAACCTGTACCGGCCTCTTCGCGGGTGAACCCGCTCCCACAGGGACCGCGCCGCACTCAAGAACGGTGCAGTACCTGTGGGAGCGGGTTCACCCGCGAAGAGGCCGCTACAGGAAAATGAAACGGCCCGCCATATAGGCGGGCCGTCTGGCATTGCAAGGTGACGATCAGCGCCGGCGGAACAGCGGCAGCGGCTCGTCGGTGGCGGCCTGGTAGGTCACCGAGAAGTCCTTCAGGCTTTGCAGCGCGTCTTCCGGGTCCTTGTCGGCGCGGATGGCGAACGCGTCAAAGCCGCAACGGGCCATGAAGAACAGCTGGTCGCGCAGCACATCGCCGATGGCGCGCAGTTCGCCCTTGAACTTGTAGCGGTCACGCAGCAGGCGCGCATTGGAGTAGTTGCGCCCGTCGGTAAACGCCGGGAAGTTCAGTGCGATGACCTGGAAGTGCTGCACGTCTTCGCCGATTTCTTCGGCTTCTTCGTCACTGTCCAGCCATATGCCCAGCCCGCCGTCACGGGCCTTGAGCGCATGGGCATGGTCGCGCCACATCTGCAGCGGGACGATGTAGTCGTCGCAGTTGGTCAGCTCGTCAAAGGACGTTTCCTTGGGCAGCAGATGCCAGGTTTCGTCGACGATCTGGTTGTTCTTAATGATTCGCTGCATAGACGCGTTCCTTGAAGGGGTCGATGCCGATACGCTGGTAGGTGTCGATGAAACGCTCTTCCTCGGTACGTTGCTCGACGTACACGGCGATCAGCTTTTCGATCACATCGGCCATGTCATCCTGGGCGAAGGACGGGCCGAGAATCTTGCCAAGGCTCGCGCCACGCGCGGCATTGCCGCCCAGCGACACCTGGTAGAACTCCTCACCCTTCTTGTCCACGCCGAGGATGCCGATGTGGCCCACGTGGTGGTGGCCGCAGGCGTTCATGCAGCCGGAGATATTCAGGTCGATCTCGCCGATGTCGAACAGGTAGTCCAGGTCGTCGAAGCGGCGCTGGATGGATTCGGCAATCGGGATCGACTTGGCGTTGGCCAGCGAGCAGTAGTCACCGCCCGGGCAGCAGATGATGTCGGTGAGCAGGCCGATGTTCGGGGTAGCGAAGCCGTTTTCGCGCAGTTCCAGCCACAGGGCATGCAACTGACGCTGCTCGACGTCGGCAAGAATGATGTTCTGCTCGTGCGACGTGCGCAGGAAACCGAAGCTGTAGCGCTCGGCCAGGTCGGCCACGGCGTCCAGCTGCTTGTCAGTCACATCGCCCGGGGCAACGCCGGTGGGCTTCAGCGACAGGGTCACGGCCACGTAGCCAGGGCGCTTGTGGGCGCGGGTGTTGCGCGAGCGCCAGCGGGCGAAGCCTGGGTACTCGGCGTCCTGCGCGGCGTAGTCGACGTTGTCCAGGGCCAGGTAGGCCGGGTCGACGAAGTGGCGCGATACACGCTGCACTTCGGCTTCGGTCAGGGTGGTGCTGCCGCCGCGCAGGTGGACCATTTCGGCCTCGACCTTCTCGGCGAACACTTCCGGGGTAAGGGCCTTGACCAGGATCTTGATCCGCGCCTTGTACTTGTTGTCACGGCGACCGTAACGGTTGTACACGCGCAGGATGGCGTCAAGGTAGCTGATCAGGTCCTGCCACGGCAGGAACTCGTTGATGAACGAGCCCACCACCGGGGTACGGCCCAGGCCGCCACCGACCAGCACACGGAAGCCCAGCTCGCCAGCGGCATTGCGCACCGGCTCCAGGCCGATGTCGTGCACTTCGATGGCGGCGCGGTCTTCCTGCGAGCCGTTGATGGCAATCTTGAATTTGCGCGGCAGGTAGGCGAATTCCGGGTGGAAGGTGGTCCACTGACGGACGATTTCGCACCACGGGCGCGGATCGACGATTTCGTCTGCGGCCACACCGGCGAACTGGTCGGTGGTGGTGTTGCGCAGGCAGTTGCCGCTGGTCTGGATCGCGTGCATCTGCACGGTGGCCAGTTCGGCGAGGATGTCCGGGATGTCCTCCAGGGCCGGCCAGTTGAACTGCACGTTCTGGCGGGTGGAGATGTGGGCGTAGCCCTTGTCGTAGTCGCGGGCGATCCTGGCCAGGGTGCGGACCTGGGTGGCGTTCAGCTGGCCGTACGGCACGGCGACGCGCAGCATCGGCGCGAAACGTTGGATGTAAAGGCCGTTCTGCAGGCGCAGAGGGCGGAATTCTTCTTCGCTCAGCTCACCGGCCAGATAGCGGCGGGTCTGATCACGGAACTGCTTGACGCGGTCCTCGATGATCCGCTGATCGTACTCGTCGTATACGTACATAAAAGTCCTGTCTCAGGCATGCAGCTATTCGCGCGCACGGCCGCGCACTCCGCTTCGGAGCCGGGGAACGATAGCAGGTTGCGTTTATGCGCTAAAGTGATGTTTTTGCATATGAAAAGAACCAAATGGACTATGTGAGACTGACTGCCATTTATGCGCTGGGCGTGGCTTGGCGTTTATAATCCGGCGTTTGCTTCGCAGGGATGTCAGCCCATGCTCAAGGCGTTGTGCCAAAGCTTGTGTCTTGCCTTGCCGCTGGCGGCAAGTGCGCAGCCGGCTTCGGTGGTTTTCCTCAACCCGGGGCTGTCCACCGAGACGTTCTGGACCAGTTATACCCGCTTCATGCAGGCCGCTGCAGACGATCTGGGCATGACCCTGCACGTGGAATACGGCGAACGCCGCGCCGACCTGGCGCTGACCCAGGCCAGGGCGATCCTGGGCGGACCGCAGCGGCCGGATTACCTGGTCCTGGTCAATGAGCGGTACGTGGCGCCGGAGATCATTCGGCTGTCGCGTGGCACCGGCGTCAAACTGTTCCTGGTCAACAACGGCCTGACTGCCAGCCAGGCCCGTAGCATCGAGGCCCAGCCGGGCAAGTATGCCGAGCTGCTGGGCACCTTGACGGCCAACGACGAGCAAGCGGGTTTTGAGATGTTGCACCAGATGGTCGCGCAATTGCCCCGCGACAGTGGGCCGGTGGACCTGCTGGCGTTTGCCGGGGTCAAGACCACCCCGGCCTCGCAGCTGCGCGAGGAGGGCATGCGCCGCGCCCTGGCCGACTTCCCCCAGGTGCGCCTGCGCCAGGTGGTATATGGTGGTTGGAGCCGCCAGCGCGCCTACGAGCAGGCGCAGCAACTGGTGGAGCGCTACCCGGCCACCCGCCTGGTATGGTCGGCCAACGACGAAATGGCCTTTGGTGCCATGCAGGCGTTCGAAGAGGCAGGGCGCAAGCCGGGGCGCGATGTGCTGTTCAGCGCCATCAACAGCTCGTCCGAGGCCCTGCATGCACGTATCGACGGGCGTCTTAGCGTGCTGATGGGCGGGCATTTTACCCTCGGCGGCTGGGCCATGGTGATGCTGCACGATGATGCCCAGGGGCTGGCGGTGAACCGCGACGGCCTGCGCGAGCATCGCATCCCGGTGTTGCAGTCGATTGACCAGGCCAAGGCAACCCGTTGGTTGAAACTACTGGAACGGCCCGACTACGGTATCGATTTCCAGCATTACAGTGCCGAAGGGCGGCCGCCCGACTATAAGTACC
Organism: Pseudomonas sp. C5pp; assembly: GCF_000814065.1. Taxonomy (NCBI): domain Bacteria; kingdom Pseudomonadati; phylum Pseudomonadota; class Gammaproteobacteria; order Pseudomonadales; family Pseudomonadaceae; genus Pseudomonas; species Pseudomonas sp. C5pp. The sequence continues at coordinate 59,163 of NZ_JWLN01000018.1, forward strand.
CATTTCTGACATCACCGATCAATTATTGAAAGACCTTGCTTGAGGGAAGGGCATTGCTCGTCTTAACTGCTGGTGGTGAAGTGCATTCCCATAACCACTACAAGAGGCAATGCAATGGGAAACTCAACCAAGGTCCGCAAAGCTGACAGCAGCGTCGATGCCTGGGCGATCCTCTGCCTGATCGTTCTGGTGGTGGTCACTGCCGTGTATTGGGTCAGCCACCAGTAGACTTGTATTCAAGACCGTGATGCAGCCAGAGCGCCTGCGGGAGGGAGTCCCGCAGGCGTTTTTGCTAGCGCGCAAGGTGCAGGGCCAACTGCACCAGGCCGATCAGTACGGCAATGAACACCAGGGTGAACAGCGTCCCCAGCGCAATGAAATGGCTGGCCTTGCCGTGGGTGAAGTCGCGGGCGCGGTTCTTGCCGCTTTGCACGCCGAAGGCGGCAGCGAGGATGCTGTGCAGCATCTGCCAGAAGGTAGGGGGCTTGCCCTGGCTGGAATCGTCCATGGTGGCTCCTGAGGAAATCAGAGGCAATCAGGGACAGTGTAGGTGGCTATTGGGGCTGCTGTGCAGCCCATCGCGACACAAGGCCGCTCCTACAAGGGATTGCACTCTCCTGTAGGAGCGGCCTTGTGTCGCGATGGGCCGCAAAGCGGCCCCAAGGGTCTTAGCTGTCGTAACCCAGGTTAGGCGCCAACCAGCGCTCGCTGACACTCACATCCTGGCCCTTGCGCGCGCTGTAGCGCTCGATCTGGTCCTTGTCGACCTTGCCCACCGCAAAGTACTGCGCCTGCGGGTGGGCAAAGTACCAGCCGCTGACCGCCGCTGCCGGGAACATCGCAAAGTGGTCGGTGAGGAACACGCCGCTCGGCCCGGTCTCACCGATGGCAGTGCCATCAAGCAGGCGGAACAGGGTTTCCTTCTCTGTGTGGTCCGGGCAGGCCGGGTAGCCGGGGGCCGGGCGGATGCCGCGGTACTGCTCCTTGATCAGCGCCTCGTTGTCGAGGTGTTCGTCGCGGGCATAACCCCAGTGCTCTTTACGCACCTGCTCGTGCAGCCATTCGGCACAGGCCTCGGCCAGGCGGTCGGCCAGGGCCTTGACCATGATCGAACTGTAGTCGTCGCCCTTGTCCTGGTAGGCCTTGGCCACTTCCTCGGCACCGATGCCGGCGGTAGTGATGAAACCGCCCACGTAGTCGGTAACGCCACTGGCCTTCGGCGCGACGAAGTCGGCCAGCGACCAGTTGGGCTTGCCGTCCGGCTTGATGGTCTGCTGACGCAGGTGGTGCAGCGTAGCCAGGGCCTGGCCGTCCTCGCCGTACACTTCAATATCGTCATCGGCTACCTGGTTGGCCGGCCAGAAGCCGAACACTGCGCGGGCGCTGATGAGTTTTTCGTCGATCAGTTTGTCGAGCATCTCGCGGGCATCCTTGTACAGCGCCGTCGCCGCCTCGCCGACCACTTCGTCGGTGAGGATGCGCGGGAACTTGCCGGCCAGGTCCCAGGAGATGAAGAACGGGGTCCAGTCGATGTACTCGGCCAGCGTGCGCAGGTCGATGTCTTCCAGCACCTTGACGCCGGTGAAGGAGGGCACCGCTGGCTGGTAGCCAGCCCAGTCGTACTGCGGCTTGGCGGCGATAGCCTGGGCGTAGCTCAGGCGCTCGGTGCGGGCACTGCGGTTGGCGGTGCGCTCGCGTACTTCTTCGTATTCCTGGCGGGTCTTCTCGACGAAGCCGGCTTTCAGCTCCTTGGACAGCAACTGGGTGGCAACACCGACCGCGCGCGAGGCGTCGGTGACGTAGACCACGGCGTCGTTGCTGTACTTGGGCTCGATCTTGACTGCGGTGTGCGCCTTGGAGGTGGTGGCGCCGCCGATCATCAGCGGCAACTGGAAGCCCTGGCGTTGCATTTCGCGGGCCACGTGGACCATCTCGTCCAGCGACGGCGTGATCAGGCCGGACAGGCCGATGATGTCGCACTTCTCGTCGCGGGCGGTTTGCAGGATCTTCTCGGCCGGCACCATCACGCCGAGGTCGACGATGTCGTAGCCGTTGCAGCCCAGCACCACGCCGACGATGTTCTTGCCGATGTCGTGCACGTCGCCTTTTACCGTGGCCATCAGGATCTTGCCCTTGGCTTCCGGCTTGTCGCCTTTCTCGGCTTCGATGAACGGAATCAGGTGCGCTACCGCCTGTTTCATCACGCGGGCCGACTTGACCACCTGGGGCAGGAACATCTTGCCCGCGCCGAACAGGTCGCCGACCACGTTCATGCCATTCATCAGCGGGCCTTCGATCACTTCGATCGGGCGGGCGCACTGCTGGCGGCATTCCTCGGTGTCTTCGACGATGAACGCGGTAATGCCCTTGACCAGCGCGTGCTCCAGGCGTTTTTCCACCGGCAGCGAGCGCCACTCTTCGTTTTCCACTTCCCTGGTTGCGCCGCCGCCCTTGTAGTCGTCGGCAATGGCCAGCAGTGCGTCGGTGCCATGCGGGGTGCGGTTGAGCACCACGTCCTCGACCTTTTCACGCAGGGCAGGTGGGATCTCGTCATAGATCTCCAGCTGGCCGGCGTTGACGATACCCATGGTCAGGCCGTTCTGGATCGCGTGGTACAGGAACACCGAGTGGATGGCTTCCCGCACCGGGTTGTTGCCACGGAACGAGAACGACACGTTGGACACACCGCCCGAGCTCAGGGCGTGCGGCAGGTGGTCGCGGATGTAGGCGCAGGCCTCGATGAAATCGACGGCGTAGTTGTTGTGCTCTTCGATGCCGGTGGCGACGGCGAAGATGTTCGGGTCGAAGATGATGTCTTCCGGCGGGAAGCCCACTTCATTGACCAGGATGTCGTAACTGCGTTGGCAGATCTCTTTCTTGCGCGCGGCCGTGTCGGCCTGGCCGACCTCGTCAAAGGCCATCACCACCACGGCGGCGCCATAGCGCTTGCACAGGCGAGCGTGGTGCTTGAACTGCTCGACGCCTTCCTTCATGGAAATGGAGTTGACGATGCCCTTGCCCTGAATGCACTTGAGGCCCGCTTCGATCACTTCCCACTTGGACGAGTCGATCATGATCGGCACGCGCGAGATGTCCGGCTCGCCGGCGATCAGGTTGAGGAAGCGGACCATGGCGGCCTGGGAGTCGAGCATCCCTTCGTCCATGTTGATGTCGATTACCTGGGCGCCGGCTTCGACCTGCTGCAGGGCGACTTCCAGGGCTTCGGTGTAGTTCTCTTCACGGATCAGTCGGGCGAACTTGGCAGAGCCCGTGATGTTGGTGCGCTCACCGACGTTGACGAACAGCGACTGGCGGTCGATGGTGAACGGCTCCAGGCCCGACAGGCGGCAGGCCTTGGCGATTTCCGGAATCTCGCGCGGCTTGTACTTGGCCACGGCCTCGGCAATGGCCTGGATGTGGCCCGGCGTGGTGCCGCAGCAGCCGCCGATGATGTTGAGGAAGCCGCTGGCAGCGAATTCCTCGACCACCACGGCCATTTCGGCCGGGGTTTCGTCGTATTCACCAAAGGCGTTTGGCAGGCCGGCGTTGGGGTGGGCCGAGACATGGGTGTCGGCCTTGGTCGCCAGCTCTTCCAGGTACGGGCGCAGGTCCTTGGCGCCAAGGGCGCAGTTCAGGCCCACGGAAATCGGCTTGGCGTGGCGCACCGAGTTCCAGAACGCTTCGGTGGTCTGGCCCGACAGGGTACGGCCCGAGGCGTCGGTGATGGTGCCGGAGATCATGATCGGCAGTTCGATGCCGTCTTCCTCGAACACCTGCTGCACGGCGAAGATCGCCGCCTTGGCGTTGAGGGTGTCGAAGATGGTCTCGATCAGCAGCAGGTCGGCGCCGCCCTCGATCAGGCCGCGGGTGGCCTCGATGTAGTTCGTTACCAGCTCATCGAAAGTGACGTTGCGGTAGCCTGGGTCGTTGACGTCCGGGGAAATCGAGCAGGTGCGGCTGGTAGGGCCGAGCACGCCAGCGACGAAGCGCGGCTTGTGCGGGGTTTCCAGGGTCTTGGCATCGGCCACCTGGCGGGCGATGCGCGCGCCCTCGACGTTCAGCTCGTAGACCAGCGATTCCATGCCGTAGTCGGCCTGGGAAATCTGCGTGGCGTTGAAGGTGTTGGTTTCGAGGATATCGGCGCCGGCATCCAGGTAGGCCTTTTCGATGGCGGCGATCACATCCGGGCGGCTGAGCAGCAACAGGTCGTTGTTACCTTTGACATCGCTTGGCCAATCGGCGAAACGCGTGCCACGATAGTCGTGTTCCTCGAGCCGGTAGCTTTGGATCATAGTACCCATGCCGCCGTCGAGGATCAGGATGCGCTCCTTGAGTGCGTTCTGGAGTGCTTGGAGACGAGCGCTGCGGTCGGACATAGGAACTACCTGGTCGGGCGAATTTCAGAAGGTGCAGAATCATAACAAAGCTGCGCGGTTTTTAGGCGCATCGCCTATTTGCATGAAAATGGCTCATGTTGGGCGGGCGTCGGCAAAGCAGGGCACCCAAGGACGACCAGGCAACAAATCGTGATGGCTTTCAATACCCAGGACTTTCCGCACATGGTGCATCGTATTCTTGCCGGCGTTTTCGCCCTGCTCATCTGCAGTGTGGCGTTCGGGCAAGCCCCCCAGTCGAGCCCGGCTATTTCCTACACCCGGGACATTCAACCGATCTTCACCGAGAAATGCGTGGCCTGCCACGCCTGCAACGACGCCGCCTGCCAGCTGAAGCTGGAAAGCCCCGAAGGCGCGGTGCGCGGCGCCACCAAGGTGCCGGTGTATCAGGGCGAGCGCAGCAAGGCAGTGCCCACCACGCGGCTGTTCTACGATGCCCACAGCGAGGGCGAGTGGCGCAAGAAGGGCTTTTACTCCGTGCTCGACAGCCAGGGCAGCCAGGCCGCGCTGATGGCGCGCATGCTCGAGCTGGGGCACAAGACCCCGCTCACGCCCAATGCCAAGCTGCCCGAGGAAATCGTCCTGGGCCTGAACCGCAACAACATGTGCCCGTTGCCGCAAGAGTTCGATGCCTATGCCGGTGCCCATCCCAAGGAAGGCATGCCGCTGGCGGTGACCGGCCTGACTGACAAGGAATACGACACCATGCGCCGCTGGTTGGCCGCCGGTGCACCGGTCGAGTACCAGCCGATCAAGCCAAGCGCGGCCGAAGCCAAGCAGATTGCCGACTGGGAAGAGCTGCTCAACCGCCCGGGTTCCACCGAGGCGCTGGTCGGCCGCTGGCTGTACGAGCACCTGTTCCTGGCGCACATCTATTTCGTTGGTGGCGAGCAGGGCCACTTCTTCCAGTGGGTGCGTTCGCGTACACCGAGCGGTCAGCCGGTCGACCTGATCGCCACGCGCCGCCCCAACGACCCGCCGGGCACCGACTTCTACTACCGGTTGATCCCGGTGCAGGGCGTGATCGTGCACAAGACGCACATCACCTATCCGATGGGGCCGCAGAAGCTCAAGCGGGTCAAGCAACTGTTCTACGCCGGCGACTGGCATGCCACTGCGCTGCCAGGCTACGGCCCGCGCCACCGGGCCAACCCGTTCGAAACCTTCGAAGCGATCCCGGCAGTGGCGCGCTACCAGTTCATGCTGGATAACGCCGAGTACTTCGTGCGCACCTTCATCCGTGGCCCGGTATGCCGTGGGCAGATTGCCACCGACGTGATCCGCGACAACTTCTGGGCGTTGTTCCAGGAGCCGGCCCACGACCGCTACATCACCGATGCCAAGTACCGTGGCGAGGCCACGCCGCTGCTGGCCATGCCTGGGCAGATCGATGACGTGGGCAGCGTGCTGAGCCTGTGGCACGCCTACCGTGACAAGCGCAACGAGTACGAAAAACTGCGCCGCGAAGCCTACGCCGACATGCCGGCCCCGGGCTGGGCGACGTTGTGGGCCGGTAACGACAACGCGTTGCTGAGCATTTTCCGCCACTTCGACAGCGCCTCGGTGACCAAGGGCCTGATCGGTGATGTGCCGCTGACCGTGTGGCTGTTCGACTACCCATTGTTCGAGCGCACCTATTACCAGCTGGCGGTCAACTTCGATGTGTTCGGCAACGTCTCGCACCAGTTGCAGACGCGCCTGTACTTCGACCTTATCCGCAACGGCGCCGAGGTCAACTTCCTGCGCCTGATGCCGGCCGACCAGCGCAAGGCGATCCTCGGCGACTGGTACCAGAACAGCGGCAAGGTAAAGATGTGGATGGATTATGAAGACATCGACACCGACACCCCGAGCGGCATCCAGCTCGACCCGCGCAACCCCAAGCGCGACTTCGGCCTGAAGCTTCTGCAGCGTACCGGCAGCCTGAATGCCGCGCCTGACCCCATCAACCGCTGCCAGGGCGCGTTCTGTTCACGGCCGCAGGTCAGCGAAGAGTTCCGCAATGCCGAGCAGTCGCTCAGCCGCCTGGTGTCGCGCCCGGCTGCCGGGTTGAAGGTGATCAACCAGCTGCCCGAGGCAACCATGCTGCGCATCGAAGGGCAGGGCGGCCAGCGCCAGGTGTACAGCCTGCTGCGCAACCGCGCGCACAGCAACGTGGCGTTCCTGCTGGGCGAGGCGTACCGCTACCAGCCGGGGCTGGATACCCTGACCCTGTACCCGGGCGTGCTCAGCAGCTACCCCAACTTCATCTTCAACATCCCCACCAGGGATGTGCCCGAGTTCGTCGAGGACATGGAGTATGCGAAAGATGACCCGGCCAGGTTCGAGCGCATCGTCATGCGCTGGGGTGTGCGTCGCAGTCACCCAGAGTTCTGGCACTACTTCCATGACCTGAACAGCTTCATCAAGGAGACCGAACCGGTCGAGGCGGGCGTGCTGGACATGAACCGCTACGAAAACCTCTGATCGGTTGGGCTGACCTTTCCGATTACCCTGCGGTCGGACTTGCTGGGTGGTCCTGATCGATTGCAAGGGGGCTGCTTTGCAGCCCTTCGCGGGTAAACCCGCTCCCACAGGTATGGCACCGCTCTCGAGGTCAGCGCTAACCCTGTGGGAGCGGGTTTACCCGCGAACGAGCGCGTAGCGCTCGCCCCTGCATTCGAGCCTGGGCCTCAATGCACCGGCAACTGCAGGGTTCTCCATGCTGTATTCGCTTCAGGCACTGCGGGCGTTCGCCGCCTGGGTGGTGGTCTGCCACCATTTCATGCAGATCTTCTTCGACTTCCAAGCCTCCGGCCCCATCGGCCAACTGCTCACCGACCGCGGTGCCGCAGGCGTCGATATCTTCTTCGTCATAAGCGGGCTGGTCATCTATCTGTCGACCCGCGACAAGGCCATCGAGCCCCGCCAGTTCCTGCTCAACCGGGCGCTGCGTATCGTTCCGGCCTACTGGTTCTACACGGCGCTGATGGCAACCCTGCTGTTGGCCTTCAGCCAATGGATGCCGCACCAGGCATTCACCTGGCACCACCTGTTGCTGTCGCTGCTGTTCATCCCGGCGGAAAACCCCGGTGGCTACGGCTTGTACCCGACCCTGAACGTGGGCTGGACGCTGAACTTCGAGATGTTCTTCTATCTGCTGTTCGGCCTGGCCTTTCTGGTGCGCCAGCGTCATCACCAGTTGCTGGTCACCGCCGCGCTGCTGCTGGCAAGCGAGATACTGGGCAGGCTGGGCGTGCTCAGCCGCTTCTACAGCAACGACATCATCTACGAATTCCTGCTCGGCATCGGCCTGGGCGTGCTGCACCGTCGCGGGCTGATTCACCAGGGCCGCTGGCTGCCGTTGGCCTTGCTGGCGGTGGCGGGTCTTGCCATCTACCACCTGGACGCTTCCCGGCGCTTGCTGCACTGGGGCGTGCCGAGCGCAATGATCGTGCTGGCCTTCGTCGCCCTGGAGCCGGTGTTCCGCGGCAACCGGGTGCTCAAGGCGCTGGGCGACTGTTCGTATTCGGTGTACCTGGTCCATGTGCTGGTGCTGTACGCCGGCTGGTTCGCCAGCCAGCGCCTGCAGTTGAACCCGTACCTGGTGTTTGCCCTGTGCGTGCCGTCCATTGGACTAATGTCGTGGTTCAGCTACCAGTGGCTGGAGCGCGGCCTGTACCGGCGCATGCAGGCCTGGCTGGCGGCGCCACGGGGGCGGGCCCCTGAATATGCGCTTTCCCGAGTCAAATACTAGGACTTTGTTCGAAGGCCGGGTTGGCGTACACTTGGCCGCAAGTCTGTGAGGAACCTACATGAGCGCTATAACCATTACCGACGCCGCCCATGACTACCTGGCCGATCTGCTCTCCAAGCAGAACACGCCTGGCATCGGCATTCGCATTTTCATCACCCAGCCGGGCACCCAGTACGCCGAAACCTGCATCGCCTACTGCAAGCCGGGCGAAGAGAAGCCTGACGACACCGCCGTGGGTCTGAAGAGCTTCACCGCTTATCTGGACGCGGTCAGCGTGCCGTTCCTGGAAGACGCACTGGTCGACTATGCCACCGACCGCATGGGTGGCCAGCTGACCATCAAGGCGCCGAATGCCAAGGTGCCGATGGTCAACGAAGACAGCCCGATCAACGAGCGCATCAACTATTACCTGCAGACCGAGATCAACCCCGGCCTGGCCAGCCACGGCGGCCAGGTGAGCCTGGTGGATGTGGTCGACGACGGTATTGCCGTGCTGCAGTTCGGTGGTGGTTGCCAAGGCTGTGGCCAGGCCGACGTGACCCTGAAGGAAGGCATCGAGCGCACCCTGCTCGAGCGTATTCCCGAACTCAAGGGCGTGCGTGACGTGACTGACCACAGTCAGAAAGAGAACGCCTACTACTGAGGATGACGCGCTCCTACAGGGATCGCGTTGAACACACTCCCTTAGCAACAAAGTGTTACTGTTTCAACCCCTGCGACAACAGGCCGCAGCCCGTATTCAAAGGGCTGCAGCCGATCCTTGCCTTCGTCGGGTAGAACCCCTCGGGGTGTCGTGCCAGAATGCCCCGGTTTTTCGACCGGCCCGTCCCGAGGGCCGGCACCTTCCCTGTAAAGGATGGTTTCATGAATGATCTATATACCCGGCGCGCAGTTGTCGCCGGGATGGGCGTTCTCGGGCTTGGCCTGCTCGCAGGCTGCAGCCCGGCCCGGGGGCTCGAGTTCAAGTACGGCAAGAACATGAGCAACGAAATCCTTGGGCGCAAGTTCAGCCTCAAGGACACCCAAGGCAATGTGCGCACCCTGTCGAGTTTCTACGGCAGCATGCCGATGATCTTCTTCGGCTTCACCCAGTGCCCGGCCGTGTGCCCGACCACCCTGGCGCGCGCGGCGCAAATCCGCAAGCTGCTGCGCGGCCGCGATCGCGACCTGTTCCAGGTGGTGTTGATTACCCTGGACCCGGAGCGCGACACCCCCGAGGTGCTCGATGCCTACGTGAAGGCGTTCGACCCGTCGTTCACCGCGCTGACCGGCACCCCCGAGGAAATCGCCGCGGTGGCCAAAGAGTTCAAGGTGTTCTACGAGAAAGTCCCGGCCGGTGATACCTATACCGTCTCTCACTCGTCCACCAGCTACGTCTACGATACGCGTGGCACCCTGCGCCTGAGCCTGGGCCATTCCCTGACCGCCCAGGAATGCGCCGAAGACCTGGTCACCCTGATGGAGATCTGCTGAATGTCGATGCAACCGATCAAGCACGGCCTGGCTGCCCTGGTCCTGATGGGCCTGGCGCTGCCGGCCCTGGCCCAGACCACCGTGAGCGACGCCTGGGTGCGGGCGACCGTGCCGCACCAGCAGTCCACCGGTGCCTTCATGACCCTGACCGCCAGCAGCGACAGCAAGCTGGTGGGCGTGGCTTCGCCTGTGGCCAAGACTGTGCAGGTGCACGAGATGACCATGAACGGTGATGTAATGGGCATGCGTGAGGTCAAGGCGGTCGAGTTGCCGGCCGGCAAGGCGGTGACCCTCGACCCGAACAGCCTGCATGTGATGCTGATGGGCCTGAACAACCAGGTGAAGGAAGGCGAGAAAGTGCCGCTGACCCTGACCATCGAAGATGCCAAGGGGGCCAAGGAAACCCTGGACGTGCAGGCCGAAGTGCGTGCGCTCAACGCCGAGGCGGGCGGTGGGCATGATCACATGCACATGAAGCACTGATCAGGCTGAACCCTTTGGGGGCGCTTTGCGCCCCATCGCGACACAAGGCCGCTCCCACAGGAGAACGCGTATCCCCTGTGGGAGCGGCCTTGTGTCGCGATGGGCTGCAAGGCAGCCCCCGGTTCAATCAGCTGCGAAACTTGGGCAGCGGTCTGTCCAGGGTCAGCGAGGTCAGGGTCTTGCGGACCTGGGCCTCATCAGCCTCCAGAGCCTTGAGGCTTGCGCGGATCTTGCCGGCGGCGGGCACGTCGCCCTGCCGGTCGATCCAGTCGGCTATCTCCTTGCAGGCACTGCTCAGGCAGGCCTGGCGCTGGTTCATCAGCGACAGGAGGGTGGTGAGCTCTCTTTCGGACATGGCAGGATCCTCCATTCAGCCTTGTCAGTGTAGCAGTGGCTGGCTGGCCTGCCTGAGGCCGGCTGTCGCAGCTCAGCCTTGCAGGCAGGCGCTGCGATAAGCCCCTGGCGTTACCCCGTAAGCCTGCTTGAACTGCCGGCTCAAATGGCTCTGGTCGGCAAAGCCCAGGTCGAACGCCACGTCCGATGCAGCCCAGCCACGCTTGAGCATTTCCCGCGCACGGGCCAGGCGCCGCTGTTTCAACCAGGCATGTGGCGGCAGGCCGGTGGCCTGACGGAACACCCGGGCGAAGTGGAACGGTGACAGGTTGACAGCCGCCGCCAGAGCTTCGAGCGAGGGTGGGTCGGCCAGTTGGCTTTCCAGCAGCTCACGGGCGCGGGCCACTGCCAGCGGTTCGTGGCCAGGGGCGGCAGGTTCGGCGCATTGCCCGTGCCGTTGCACCAGGGCCAGCACCGCCTGGCGCCAGGCGGTCTGCTGCTGCAGGGCACTGGCGCCGGCTTCGGACAGCTGGTGCAACTGGCTGAAGGCAAGCGCCAGGGCCGGGTCGTGGATCACGCTGTCCTTGAAGCTGGGCATGCCGTGGCGGCCCAGTTCCAGTTCGTCGAGCACCCCGGTTACCCGTTCATGTTCCGGGTAGAACCCTCGGTAGCGCCAGCCCGCTTCGTGGGCGGTGGCCCCGGTGTGCAGCTCGTCGGGGTTGATCAGCACCATGCTGCCGACCGGCGCCAGGTGCTCGCTGCCGCGATGCCAGAAGCGCTGGGCGCCCGACTCGATCACGGTGAACACATAGCCTTCATGCACATGCGGTGCGAAGCGCTGCTGGAAATAGCGCGCGTGCAGCATCTCGACGTCGCCCAGTGCCGGCGCCTGCCAGAGGTGTGTCTGTTCGCGCAGGGGCGTGCTCATGCCAGCCAGCTGCGCAAGAGGAAGAAGATCAACATGCTCACCAGCATGCTCAGCAACACGCTGCGGGTCAACAGCACCAGGGCGATGGCCACCAGCGAACCCAGCAGGTAAGGGTTGAGCAGGCTCAGGTCCAGCTGGTGCTCGGGCATGAAGATGATCGGGCCGCATATCGCGGTGAGCATGCCTGGCACGGCAAAGCCGAGGAACTGCCTGGCGTTGGAGCTCAGGCGCAAGGGCAGGCGCGGTTCCAGGAACGCATAGCGGTTGAGGAACACGATGGCGCCCATGGCAAAAATCAGGACCCAGGTCATGCGCGGGCTCCGGCGAATTTCTGGCAGACGAAACCGGCGCTCATGCCCAGCAGGCCCGCGGCCACCAAGGCGGTCTCCCAATGCCAGTAGCTGAACAACACCGAACAGAACAGCGACACTGCCACGCATACAAGTGTGGCCAGGTTGCGCACCAGCGGCGCGATCAGGGCGACGAAGGTGGCGACGATGGAAAAGTCCAGGCCGAGCTGGTCCAGGTGCGGAATGTTCTGCCCCAGCAGGATGCCGGCCAGGGTGAACAGGTTCCAGGCGACGTAGAAGGTCAGGCCCACGCCCAGGGCGTACCAGCGGTTGAACTGCTGCTGGTCGTACTGGCTGGTCAGGGCGAAAAACTCGTCGGTGAGCAGGAAGCCCAGGCCCAGGCGCCAGCGCAGCGGCTGGCTGGACAGCACCGGGCGCATCGTCAGGCCATACAGCAGATGCTGCGAGGTCAGCAGCAGGGTAGTCAACAGGATCGACGCCAGGTTGGCGCCGCCCTTGAGCATGCCAATCGCCACCAGTTGCGCGGCACCGGCGAAGACGATGGCCGAAAGCCCTTGCCCCTCCCAGGCGCTGAGGTTGGCCTCGATGGCCATGGAGCCGGCCAGCAGGCCCCAGGGGGCAACGGCCAGGGACAACGGGAGAATGGCGATGGCGCCGTGGAGAAAGGCTTGGCGGGCGATGTGGGGCATGGTGGCTGCAGTGCGTGTACTTGGCAGGCCAGCATGCCAGACGGGGCGGGGGATGGCTTGAACGATCTTGCTATGCCTGGCACGCCCCTACACGGAAACCGTGTCCGTGTTACGGATGGCTGGTCAGGTGCTGCTGCGCCGTCACGCAGCCGTTGGTGTCCACGGCCTTCTGCAGCAGGCTCTGGCGGTGCTGCGGGTCCAGGTCGCCGAGCAGGCGGTATACCTCGGCCTGGTAGTCGCGCTGGCGCCCCCACTGCATTTCCAGGCCTTGTGGCCGGTTGCGGTTGCAGGCCAGGTGCGTGGCCGGTTGCGGGTAGTAGGGCGCATACACGGTGGCCATGTTGGGGATGGCCTCCAGCGCGGTACGGTACTCGCTGCTGGCGTTGTAGGGAGGGCACCAGGTGGCGATGGCCGGCGCCGGTGCGGCAAAGCCCTGCCTGAGGCTGGCTTCGAGCAACGGGCAGGCGGCATCCGGGATTTGCGCGGCGGGCAGGTAGGTCATGTAGTACAGCGCCAGGCGGTACTGTGCGACCGGGTGGCCCAGCTCCACGGACTTTTTCAGCAAGGCGACCGCGGTCGGCAGGGTGTGGGCCATTGCCTGTCCCTGGCGGCTGAGCTCCGGGTCGCCGCCGATAGCCGTGCGCAGCGTGCTGGCGCCGTCGTCCTGATTGTCGGCCTGCTCCAGCAGGGGCAAGGCCTGGCGATAGAGCAGGTCGGCATGAGGGTCGATGCGCACCTCCAGCGCGTGCGCAGCCAGTGGCATCAGGGCGATCAACAGCGGGGGCAAGCGAAGCATGCGGCTCACAGGCAAGCTCCAGGGGGTGCCAGGTACTGATGGATGGCTTCGATGTTCATGGCGGTCAAGCGTGCGCCTCGGGCAGATCGGAACGACGGCCTATTCTAGCCACCCAAGGGGCCTGGCCGAAAGACCACCCGGCAATTCTCAGACGAGCTTGATCGGCGTGACCTTGCGCTGGGCATGTTTTTCCTGGGCCAGGCCAAGCTTGGCGGTAATGACCTTGGCAAGGGCATTGTTGCCCAGGTCGTTCAGATGCAGGCGGTCGATGAACAGGTCGGCGCCGAACACCGGCGAGCTGCTGAGCATGCAATTCATGTCGTAGCAAGGCACCGGGTCGGCCTGGCTCTTGATGCGGCGGAAGAAGGCCGAGTGCAACTGGCTGTCGAATGCGCCGTCCAGCAGCCGGTCGAAATTCGCCGGTTGCCGCTGCAGCGCATTCAGCATTGCCTCCTCGCCAGCGGGCAGGCTATCCCGGCACCAAGGCAGCAACGGCTGCAGGATGAAGGTGAGGGTGGAATGGCTGTCTGCCAGCAGCCGGTCCCATTGGCGCAAGGTCCGGCCAATGCTGTCGGCGGCTCGGGTGAGGCGCTTTTCCGGAGACGACAGCGACCAGGTGGCAGGTGTCACGGCCGGAGGCGTGGCCAACGCCTGACCGATGCGCCGCCACAGCGATTGCCGGCGTGGCGTTGTCGTGGGCTGCATGCCTTCGCTGAAACTGTTGAGAAAGTCCTGATAGGCCTTGGCTTGCCGCGGGTCGTTCAGGCTGGCGAGGACTTCGCAGAGGGCTTCGTGGGCCAGGGTGTTGAGGCCGCTTAGCACCACCACATGGCCAAGCTGGCCAAGGCGGTGCTGGTGGGTCAGGAACATCAGCAGCTCCTGGCTCGCATTGAGCCCGCAGCCGGCCAGGCTCAGCCAGACTTCGCCAGTAAGCATCGACAGGTGCGAGGCCACCGTGTGTTCGTCTGAGCTGGCTCCGATGCCCAGCGCGGCGGAACCGCCGACCAGCAGGTTGATGCGTGATGCACCACCGCGTTCGGCTACCGAAAAACGCTTGCCGGCGCAATGGCTGTAACGCAGGCCCAGGGCATCGGTATTGATGGTGCCGGAGCGGTAGCCGGTTTCGTGCACATGCACGGTGTGCGGTGCACGCCGGCTGCCCAGCAGCAGAAAGCGCTGGTAGTCCTGTTGCAACGGCGAAGGTGAAGGGCACGTGTCAGTCGCAGTCATAGGTTCTCCTTCTCTCGCAGCGGGCACCGTGCATCACATTCAGGCCGCCAGCTCCCTGACGTTGTACAGCAGGCCGCCGGCGGCAATCAGCAGCAGGGCGACCCCCGAGGCCAGGCTGATCATGCGGTTGCTGCGTTGCGAGGCGATCTTGCCAATGGCGAAGATGTAAAGGCTGAGCACGGCAAAATCGATGGCCACCCACAGCAACGACAGCACCACCATGCTCTTGCCGAATGACTCGGTGATCTGGATGAACTGCGGGAAGAAGGCGATGAAGAAGATGATGTCCTTCGGGTTGGAGATGCCCACCATGAAACCTTGCAGCAGCCCACCGCGGCCAGGCTTGGCGAGCTCGCCCGGTGCCTCGGCTGCCGGCGCCTGCAGGGCGTCCCGCAGCGTGCCGACGGCGATGTAGCCGATGAACAGGCAGCCCAGCAGGCTCATGGCGCTGAGCCAGGCCTTGTCGATGGCGGCGCTGGTGAGAATGATCCAGGCCGCTGCGCCGATCAGCACCAGTGATGCCCAGTTGGTGCCGACAGCGGTGAACATGGCCTTGCGTGAGCCGGAGGCGGCCGCGGTGTTGACGATCAGTGCCACCACCGGGCCGGGGGTGGCGATCAGTAGCAAGACAGTCAGGGCATAGGTAGCGGTGAGTGCGGTATTCACGGTCAGGTCTCGATCAGTATGTCGGGTGTTGCCGGCTGTACGGCATGGGCGTGGAACGGGCAGCGGGACGGGTTGAGCGATCCTGCCTCCTGCAGTTGGTACTGCTTCCACTCGTAGTTGTCGGCATCGCCGAAGAAGCCAAGGGTGTCGGGCATGACACCGTCGTTGTAGTGGTGCACGCGCTCGCGGATGCGTTCGCGGATACGATGGCCGCTTTCGGTGTTGACGTTGGCCACTTCGTCGAAGTTCGCCCGCGGGTTGATGACGAAGGTGATGTGTGGCCCCAGGTTGCGGCTTTTCATCTGCTGGTGGCCGGGGAAGTTCATGTTGATGAACAGCGGCATGCCGGCAAAGCAGAACGACCAGGCATTGTCGTCGGGGTCGGTCGGGATGCCCTGGGGCCAGGGATGCGGGTCGCGCGCGTGCACGCCACGCAACACCTTCCAGGCCAGCGCCTGTTGCTCGGCCAGGGTGTAGTCGGCGGCGGTTTCGAGAAACACCACCAGTGGGCTGCCGATACGCTGCTTGGGTGGGATAGGTGCGACGGTGCGCACGTAGTCGGCCAGGCCCATGGCGATGTCATCGGCCAGTTGCCCGGCCCGGGCGAAGAGGATGTGGCAGGTTGCGCCGTTTACCGCCTTGCGGCCGAACAGGCAGGGAAACTCGGGGTTGGCGAGGACACTGCGAAAATGTTCTACGGCTTTGTAGGTCCAATGTCGCGTGTTGCGCACATGGTCAGCGGCCAGCTCTAGCGCATCCAGGCGATAGCAAGTTCCATAACCCGTCGACATGATTTCCCCAGGCGTAAATTTGATGAACGTTCAAGTCACATGCAGGCAGGATCTTGGTTATGTTTATTATTTACCTGCATTTTCCGAGACGTCCTTGACGTTGTAAAACGCGTGGAACTATGACCTACTATTAGTCTTACTCATGCTCGGGGCGTCGCCATGTCGGAACGGATTCAGGCTTTGCACGCGCTGCGTGCCTTCGAGGTAGCCTCTCGCTATGGCTCATTTACCCGTGCCGCGGAAGAGCTGGCCCTGACCCAGGGCGCCGTCAGCCACCACATCAAGACCCTCGAAGCCATGTTCGGCTGCGACCTGTTCGAACGCCGCGGGCCTAAGCTGGCCCTGACCGAGCACGGCCGCCTGCTGGCGCAGGAACTCAAGGTTGGCTTCAAGATCATCGAAAATGCCTGCGCTCTGTTGCGCCAGGACCGCTACGGCCTGCGTCTGAAGGCACCGTCCACGCTGACCGTGCGCTGGCTGCTGCGTGCGCTGGATGCGTTCAAGAAGACCGAGGACAACTGCAGCGTGCAGCTGTCCAGCGTGTGGATGGACATCGACAGCGTGGACTTCTATTCCGAGCCCTACGACTGTGCGATCCTCCTGGCCAACGGGCGTTTTCCCGCCGATATCGAGAGTTTCAAGCTGTTCGATGAATGGCTGATCCCGGTGTGCCACCCGGATTACATGGCCGAGGCGCAACCGGACCTTGCCGATCTGGCCCAGTGCGAATTCCTGCACCCGTCCCCTGACCGGCGAGACTGGCGGCGCTGGCTGGCTCGCATGGACGCGCTGGACATCAGCATCGACCACGGGCAAGTGTTCGATACCCTCGACCAGGGCATCTCGGCTGCCCAGCAAGGCCTGGGTATTTCGGTGGTCGACCTGGTGCTGGCCAGTGCCGACCTGCTGGCCGGGCGCCTGGTTACGCCGTTCAAGCACGCGGTGGCCACCGGCGACGGCTATTACATGACCTGGCTCAAGGCCAGCCCCAAGGCGCGGCAGATGCACAAGCTGCGCGAGTTCCTGCTTGGCCAGGTGCCACCGCTGCCCTGCAAGGACATCAATTACCTGTACGGTTGAACACGCGTTCGAGCAAGCGCCCGGCCGCCGGCAAGCGCCCGGCGGTGGAGAGGTTTGTGGCGGGGGTGTTTGTCTTGAGGGATTCAGCGCCTGTGGGATCGAGCGCCGCGCGGGCGGCGCTCGATCCCACAGGCGCTGAAAATATTGCGACAAACACCGGCTGGCCCCAACAAAATGCGCTGCGACGGTGCGTCAGCGGTAGAATCGCCGCAATCAGCACAACAAACGATTCAGAGGTCGACGCGGTGGAGTTGCAGCAGGGCTTTGTCCTGACCCGACATTGGCATGACACGCCCGAAGGCACCTGCGTGGAGTTCTGGCTGGCCACCGACCAGGGGCCACGGCAGCTGCGCCTGGCGCCACAGGTATCAGTGGCATTCATCCCCCAGGCGCAGGAAGCGCACGCGCGGGTGCTGCTGGCCAACGAAGCCGGTGTCGAGTTGCGGCCGCTGCAGTTGAAGGACTTTGACCAGCGCCCGGTGTTGGGCCTGTACTGCCGCCAGCACCGGCAACTGATGCAGCTGGAGCAACGCCTGCGCACCGCCGGTATCGATGTGTTCGAAGCCGATATTCGCCCGCCCGAGCGCTACCTGATGGAGCGCTTCATCACTGCCCCGGTGCAGTTCACTGGCCAACCGGATGCCCAGAGTGTGTTCTGCGATGCCCAGCTCAAGCCCTTGACGGGTTATCGGCCGCCGCTGCGCCTGGTGTCGCTGGACATCGAGACCAGCGAGCGGGGCGAGCTGTACAGCATTGCCCTGGAAGGCTGTGGCCAGCGCCAGGTGTACATGCTCGGGCCGGCCAATGGCACGGCTGATGACCTGGACTTCGACCTGCACTACTGCACCGACCGCGCCGACATGTTGGCCTGCCTCAACCAGTGGATGGCCGAGCACGACCCGGATGCAATCATCGGCTGGAACCTGATCCAGTTCGACCTGCGCCTGCTGCATGAGCACGCCAAGCTGCTGCAGGTCCCGCTGGCACTGGGGCGCAATGGCGCACCGATGACCTTGCGCAGCCATGCCGGTGGTGGCCACGTGTTCGCCGATGCCCCGGGGCGGCTGCTGATCGATGGCATCGAGGCGCTGCGCTCGGCGACCTGGAGCTTCCCGTCGTTCAGCCTTGAAAGTGTCGCCCAGACGTTGCTCGGTGAGGGCAAGGCCATCGATACGCCGTACCAGCGCATGGATGAAATCAACCGCCGCTTCGCCGAGGACAAGCCGGCGCTGGCGCGCTACAACCTCAAGGATTGCGAGCTGGTGACACGCATCTTCGCCCACACCCGCCTGCTCGAATTCCTGCTGGAGCGGGCCTCGGTCACCGGCCTTGCGGTGGACCGCAGCGGTGGTTCGGTGGCCGCGTTCTGCCACTTGTACATCCCGCAGATGCACCGCCTGGGCTTCGTTGCCCCCAATCTTGGCAGCCGCCCCGACGAAGCCAGCCCCGGTGGCTTCGTCATGGATTCGCGCCCGGGCCTTTACGACTCGGTGTTGGTGCTGGACTACAAGAGCCTGTACCCGTCGATCATTCGTACCTTCCTGATCGACCCGGTGGGGCTGGTCGAAGGTTTGCGTCTGCCTGACGATGAACACTCGGTGGAAGGCTTCCGCGGTGGGCGTTTTTCCCGTAGCGAGCATTGCCTGCCGGCCATCGTCGAGCGGGTATGGCAGGGCCGGGAAGCGGCCAAGCGCGAGGGCAACGCGCCGCTTTCGCAGGCGCTGAAGATCATCATGAATGCCTTCTACGGAGTGTTGGGTTCGAGCGGCTGCCGCTTCTTCGATCCGCGCCTGGCTTCGTCGATCACCATGCGCGGCCATCAGATCATGCGCCAGACCCGCGCGCTGATCGAGGCCAGGGGCTATGAGGTGATCTACGGTGATACCGACTCCACTTTCGTCTGGCTCAAGGGCGCCCACGGCGAGGAGGCTGCAGCACGCATCGGCCGTGAGCTGGTGGCCGAGGTCAACCTGTGGTGGCGCGAACACCTGCGCGAGCAGATGAATCTGGAAAGCGCACTGGAGCTGCAGTTCGAGGTGCATTACCGGCGCTTCCTGATGCCCACCATCCGCGGCACGGACGAAGGCAGCAAGAAGCGCTACGCCGGGCTGGTGCAGCGGGCCGATGGCAGCGAGCAGATGGTCTACAAGGGCCTGGAGTCGGTGCGTACCGACTGGTCGCCGCTGGCCCGGGAGTTCCAGCAGGAGCTGTACGGGCGGATATTCCGTGGCCAGCCATACCGCGATTACGTGCGCGACTATGTGCGGCAGACGCTTGCCGGTGAGCTGGACGAATTGCTGGTATACCGCAAGCGCCTGCGTCGGCCGCTGGCCGACTATCAACGCAACGTGCCGCCGCACGTGCGCGCGGCCCGCCTGGCCGATGACTACAACCGCCACCTTGGCCGCCCGATGCAATACCAGCGTGGCGGCTGGATCAGCTACCTGATGACCACCGCGGGCCCCGAGCCGCTGGAAAACCGGCAGGCGCCCATCGATTACGATCATTACCTGAGCCGCCAACTGCAACCGGTTGCCGATGCCATTCTGCCGTTCGTGGGGGATGATTTCGCTGCGCTGACCGATCGCCAGCTCCTGTTGTTCTGACGCGGTGGTACCTGGCTAGCACTCGCTGGCCAGTGGCAGCCACTAGTTTCGCACCTCCTATTACCCTGGAGGCGCGACATGCAGAACCGTCTGAATCCGACCCGAGCATTGCCCACCACCCTGGACCTGGAGCGAGGCTTCCAGGACGGCATCCTTGCCCGCCGCTTGCCGGCCTGGCTGAGCGGGTTGAACCTGGCAAGCCCCGGCAGTGCGCTGCAGCCACCTTTTTCGGTAACGGCAGAACAATTGACAACGCTGCTGCAGGCCCTGCAAGACAGTTTCGACTGCCGCCAGCGTCTGCAGCGTCACCTGGCGTCGCTGCAAGGCATTCACGCGTTCAGCAAGCCGCTGCTGCAGCGAGCGTTGCAGGAAAAACTGCATTCCTTGCACGACCCGGATACGCTGTTCTACCGCCACACCTACTTCAGCCTTTCGCCCCATCCGGAACTCGCCACGGGCCACTTGGGGCAGCAGGAAAAAAACCACTACGACATCGCGCTTGTCGATGCTGCGCTGGCCAACTTCACCGAGGAGGAAGCGAGACCGGGCACCCTGCCGCGTAGCGACTGCCTGGTGGACGCTGCGGGTGTGATGATTCCGGGGGTGAGCGCTTCGGCGTTGGCTAAGGTGTGCCGTCAGCTGGATCTGGGTGAGCGCTATCAGGAGCACCTGGACAGCGTCCTGTACCCGCCCGCCAGAGGCACCGAGGGCATGCAAGCCACGCTCAAGACGCAGCTGGTGTCGAACATGCAGGTAGATGACTTCAAAGCAATGACCGAGACGGCCCTGACCCCTGCAGAACTGGCCCTGATCCTGGGGTTGTGCAGCAGCGGCGCACCTGGCAGGTTCAAGGGCGACCCGGTCGCCGCCAGGCGTCTGCGTGTCTTTGGGTGCATGCTTGAGCAGATCATCGTGCTGCATGTCACCCGCACGACGCTGGGTTTTACCAGCACCAGACGTGTGCTGGTGTACCTGCCCGGCGACCCGGTCAGCCCGTGGTGTG
Source organism: Pseudomonas sp. C5pp (assembly GCF_000814065.1). Lineage (NCBI taxonomy): Bacteria > Pseudomonadati > Pseudomonadota > Gammaproteobacteria > Pseudomonadales > Pseudomonadaceae > Pseudomonas > Pseudomonas sp. C5pp. Next base: position 79,682 of record NZ_JWLN01000018.1, read on the forward strand.
CCGCGCCAGATCTCGACACTTTTGTCCGCAGGACCTTGGGCAAACGCCTTGCCGACCCTCAGTACCAGCGTTTCTTCAGGCGCTTCGTGCGCCTGCGTGATCAGGCCGGTTTTTTTGCCCGGGTTACCGACGAACTTGCGGATGTGACCGAAGCAGCCTCGCGGGATATGGAGCAGCACCTGGTTGATTGTGCATTGCCCTTGTTCGACCACCAGGCACAGGCGCGTATCGACGTGATCAAGGATGACGCAGCGTTCATCGCAGTACCGGTGCGCATGATCGACAGTGGCGTTCAACAGGCACAGCGTGAACGCCTGGAGGCCGGCGCCTGGGCTACGGCAGGGGTAGTGGGGTTGTTCGTGCCGGCCATTGGCGCGGTGATGGTGGCAGCCATGGCCTGGGACATGTTCAAGGACGCATTCCATGCTGTGGAAAGCTGGCGAGAGGGCGATATCCGTGCTGCGGTCGAACACCTGCTGAACATCGCCAGGACGCTCATCACGGTGGGTATCACGTCTGTGCTGGCCGGCGCGGTGGTGCGTAAGACCGATCGGGTCGAGCAACTGGTCACGGCGCGGCTCGAAGATGGCAGCGAAAAGCTCTGGAGCTTCGACCTGGCGCCTTTTCGCTCCGCGCCGCCTGCGCTGCAGGCGCAGCTCGATGCCGAGGGTGTGTATCGCCTGGGCGGGCGTTGCTGGGTGAACATGCAGGGTTACTTCTACGAAGTGGTACAGGGCGACGACGAGCAATGGAGCCTGCTGCCCAGGCAAGGCCACGGCCCCGGGTTACGGCACAACGGCGCCGGCGCCTGGCGGGTATGGTGCGAGCAGCCGGTGGAATGGGATGACACGCATGTTATGTTCCGGCGGCTGGGCGGTGAGTTCAGGCAACTGGAAGACGACCAGATCGATCACGTGCTGGCCATTCACGGGATGGAGCCTGACGATTTGCGCGGCTTGCATGTGTGCGGCCAGGCAGCGGATGCCTGCCTGTCGGACACCGTCAGCCGGGTCGGGCTGGCGAACCGCATCAAGGTCTTGGTCAGCCAGCTGCGCGCAGGCGGGCCGGTGGCCGATACGGCACTCCTTGCCCGGGCCCAGCGTTGGCAAGGTACAGGGGAAGTGGCGAATGACGAGCTGGCTGATTATCTCTGGAACCGACGCCGTTCGTTGCTGGGGCAGTTGTACTACGAGCAGTACCCCCTGACGGAGGAGACGCAGGTGTTACAGCGCGATTTTGCCAGCCTGCACCGGCTAGCGGCGGAACACCTGTTGCGTACGGCAAGCCCGGACGACCTGTTGATCTCGGCTGCGGCACTGGTCAAGCGCATCCGTTGCATACGTGTACACGAAGCGTTGCTGTTCGATACGCCGCAAACCCTCGACCTTGCGCGTTTCACCCTGGGCATGCTCGAACGCATGCCTGGCGTGGGCACCGGTCCGCGCTGGCAATTGTTCGACGGTGATGCCGGTACGCCGCTGCTCAGCACCCGTGGGGAGGGGCGGCAGTTGCAGCTCAGGTACCGGGATGGCCTGTTCCGTCTCAGCGATGACCAGGGGCCGTTGGGCCCTGCCGGTGAGTTGTTCCAGCAGATTGCCAGCGGATATACCCGTGAGCAGCATGCGACATTGGCCGTTGGCAGACCGTTCGCCTTGCAGCTTCGCGGCGAGCTGGCACGGCGGGTGGCGCAACAGCGGGAAGTGATTGCCGAAGTGCTTGGCATCCGGCCCCCGAATGGCGGCGTGTTCATGCCGTTACGCCTGGCCAATGGACGTGTCGGCTACCCGTTGAGTGGCTGGCGCCAGTGCCTGGGCCTGGATCGGGCCGTGGTCAGGAACCTGGCTGGCGAACTGCGTGACCTTTACCCGGCTTTCGACGATGGCGATGTCGAGCACTGGCTGGAACGGTTGCGGGCGTCGCAACATGACCCAGCGACGGAGCTGGCCGAACTGAGGCAACAGCTGGGCACCTTGCGTCGGGCTCTGAAGAGCTGGCGGATGGGCACGGTCAAAGTCTGGGCCTGGAAGGCGCGCCGCGAGTTCGCCCAGGGCCTCATTGACTGCTGGCGCTACCTGGTGCCCAAACAGCTGGGGGCTGTAGCGGCGGACCGTGGCTTTTTGCTGAGTTGCTACAGCAGTGACCTGGATGCACTGCCAGCCATCCCGGCGACGGTCAGCTTCGCGCATGTGTCGGACCTGGCATTGAGGTCACTGCAGATAAACACCGTGCCGGACACATTTCTGCACGCCTTCTCCACGCTGAGGACGTTAAGCATCAGCAATTGCCGATTGCGTACGTTGGCGTTGACCCAGGCCATGGCCGAGCGCCTGCAGGTGCTGGACTTGTCGAACAACCAGATCGGGCCGGAAAGCGGCATGCCGGCCCTGCTGCATCGCTGCCGCTCGCTGGTGTACCTCAATCTGTCCCACAACCCGTTGCGCAGTGCGCTGTCAGTCGAGGGCATGCCCCGGCTCAATGCCCTGATGCTACGGGGGACGCAGTTGACGCAGATGCCTACTGGGGTCATGGAAGCGCCGCACCTTCATACGCTGGACGTGAGCCACAACGCGATCCGCACCTTGCCCTACGGGTTCTATCGCTCGGACTTGTGGTACGCGGGGCGGGTCTGGCTTGCAGGCAACCCCTTGCTGCGCGACCAGGATACCTGGCACGAGGTGCTCGAAGACCAAGTGCCGACGATGCTGCGCTGGACCGACCTGGTGCAACCCGCTGAACGTGATCGCATGGCCAATATCTGGGGCAAGCTCAATGGCCAGGAGGCGTCGAAGGACTTCTTTCACCTGCTGCAACGCTTGACCGGTTCGGCCGATTTCCAGCAGGAGTTCCTGGCCCGCTACCTGGCGCTAAGGGTACTGCGCATGCTGGTGTCGATGAGCGAACAACCGATGTTGCGCACGGAACTGTACGCGCATGCGTTGACCGAGCATTGCCAGGACAATGCAACCTTGCGCTTCAGCGACCTGGAAGTACGTGTGCGCATATGGAAAGCACTGCACGGTAGCGTGGCCGACGACCCGGAGCGGGCGCTGTTGCACCTGGGCGGCCAATGCTGGCGGCTGGATACCCTTGACCAGGTGGGTGGCTTGCACGCCGTGCGTGCTGGCCGACCCGAGGAGTCGCTGGAGTTCGCACTGGCCTACCGGCTGGCGCTGGCCGATGACCTGGACCTGCCTATCGAGCACGACGAAATGCTCAACCCCGGCGTTGCCAACCTGTCACGGCAGGATATCGACGCCGCCGCGCAGCTGGTGCGGGTTGCCCAGTCCAGGGACGCGCTGGTCGATTATCTATCGACTACACCGTTCTGGAAGGAGCACCTGGCCCGCGCCTTCGCGACGCGCCTGAGTACGCCGCACTTCTTTCATGCCGAACTGGAAGTGCTGATAGAGCGCGACGCCGCGCAAGCGGACATCGACCGGCTTCAGGATCGCGTGAAACAGTGGGAGCTCAATGTGATCAAGCAACTGACACGGGAGGCATTGGGCCGCCATCTGGCGGTTGTGATGATACCGGTGGCTGCGCCCAGGTAGTGATCACTTTTCTGTCGGCGACAGTGTCGAGCGGTTACCGGCCAGCAGTTGGCGCTGTTCTGAAGAGGTGGTACCTATCTAGCCGACCATCTGGCAAACCTGTGCCTATTGTCAGGCCTTTGGATCAGACAGAGGCCTACAACGTGACTACACCCACCAAGCAGCAACCGCCAACCGCCGATACGCTGGCCATGGAGCAGGCCTATCAGGACAACCTCATCGTCAAACGACTGCCCAGATGGATTCGCCGGCTGCGTATCGTATCGCCGACCGAGCAGAACATCCCGGCCAACGGTCTGTATGAATCGCAGCATGCTGCTTTACGTGACGCGTTGAAAGACAGCCTGGCCTGTCGACAGTGGCTGGAAAAGGAGCTTGCGCGCATCGAGGGCATCGACCGTTTCGTCAAGCCGCTGCTACAACACGCCATGCAGGAAGAATTCGGCACCAGGGAAAATGTCGATGGCCTGTATTTCAGGCGCTGGTACACCTACACCGCTCCCAGCCAGGGCAGCGTTTGGGGGCGCTATCCGGTGGTGGAAAAGGACTATTTCGACGTACCGCTGATCGAGGCGGCACTGGACAACTTCACGCCGGGCGAGGGGCGGAACGAACAGCACAAGGACAACTGCATCGTCGACAGCCTGTCGCAACGGCTCGCCTCACCAACCGCGCCAGCCTTCGCACGCTTCTGCCGCCAGCTGGATCTGGGCAAGCGCTATCAACAGCACCTGGACAGCGTGCTCAAAGCGCCGAGCAGCCAGACAAGCGGCTGGCGCAGCATGACTTCGACGCTTGCCCAGTTGTACAGCTCGGTCATGCTGATCGATGCGTGCAAGGCTAAAGGCGATGGAGTACTGAGTGCTGCCGAACTGGACCTGGTGCTAGAGCTATGCAAGCACGGCAGACCTGGCACGTTGTACGAGTCGAAAGTAGTGGCCCGGCAACTCAAGGCGTTCGGCTGCGACTTGCAACAGATCGTGATACTCGATGTATTTCATGACAAGGTCAGCCGCAAGATCATTGTCTATATTCCCGATGACCCCCACGGTCCCTGGACCGCAAGCCCCGACCTGGAAAGCTTCACCCGCAAGGTCCTGGGCCAGCGTCTGCGAGACAAGCGCTATCAGGATTTCTTCAAACGCTTCATACGCCGGCGCGACAGCCAGCAGTTCTTCTCCAGAGTTGCCAAGGACCTGGAAGGCGTCGCCGATTGGGCAACCCGGGAAATGGACCAGCACATGCGGGACTACCCGCTGCCGTTGTTCGAGCACCTTGCTTGCGCGCGGATCGATCACATCAAGGACGATGCTGCGGTGATTGCAACGCCGGTGTCTGACCTTGACCGCAAGGCCCAGGAAGCTCATCAACAAAGGTTGGTTGCCGAGGGTTGGACACTGGCTACGGTGGCGGGCGTGTTCATCCCTGCGCTCAATGCACTGCTGCTGGCGGTAATGGTCTGGGACCTGCTGGGCGAGCTGTTCCAGGCCGTCGAAGACTGGCGCGAGGGCGATACCAGCGCCGCAATGGAGCATGTGCTCAGCGTGACCAAAGACCTGGCCGTGATCGGTGTCACCGCTGTGGTATGGCGGGAAGCGAGCCGGGCCTGGGCCGCATTGGACCAGTGGGTGCCAGCGCGCCTGGAAGACGGCAGCGAGAAACTCTGGAATGGAGACCTGGTGCCGTTTCGCAGTGCTGCACTTCCCGCTGGGGAAGTGGCCGATGCAATGGGCATCTACCGTGCACAGGACAGAAGCTGGATGACCATGGACGGCCACAACTACGAAATCGTCCAGCGCGCAGATGAAGAATGGCAACTGGCACCACGAGGTGGCCATGGACCTTTGTTGCGTCACAATGACGCCGGTGCCTGGCGGCTGTGGACCGAGCAACCGGCCAGCTGGACAGACAAGCACAGGATGTTCCGCCGCCTGGGTGAGCGTTTCGCTCGGCTGGATGATGAACAGATTGACCAGGCCATGGCCGTCCATGCCCTGGATGCAGACCATCTTCGGGCGTTGCATGTATACGGTCGGCCACCTGAGGCCGAGCTGGTCGATACCGTAGAGCGCCTGCTGATCGACCGCCGGCTGCAAGCCTTGCTGGACGATTTGAAGCTTGGGCGGGTGCCGGAGGACGCGCCGTTGCTGTCGAAGGCCCGGGCCTTGCCTGGCGTCACCGAGCACGACGGGCCGGCATTGGCGGCGCAGGTCTCTGCAAGGCGTCGCCAACTGTTTCAACAGGTGTATGACGGGCAGCAGGAGCCGGACGATGCGGCGGTGGCAACGTTGCGCAGGGCATTCCCGAGCCTGCATCGCCGAGCGGCGCGCGAGCTGCTGGCTGAGCTGTCGGCCGAAGGTGCGGAGTTTCAGGCACTGGTCAGCGGCACGGTGCCGTTTCGGCTGGTCGAAAGGGCCCGGCTGAGTGTACTGCGCATACGTGTTGCGCGTGCCTGCGAGGGGCTGTTCATCGAAACGCCCCAGACCCTGGACCAGGCCAAGGTCGCGCTGACGCTGCTCGAGACTCTGGATGTCAGGGAGGCCAGGCCGCGCTGGCGGCTGTACGATGGCGATAGCCCGCAGCCGTTAATGACGACCGCTGGTAACGGGCAGAACTACAGGCTTGTACATGACAACGGGCAGTTCGAACTTGAGGACGCGCTAGGCCTGGAGCTGCGCGGCCCCGGCGAGTTGTTCGAGACCCTGGTGGAGGCGTTTGTCCCTGACGATCATGCGGCACTCGGCATCACTGAACCCTATGCCGCGAGCTTGAGAGCAGTATTGGGCCGGCAAATTGCCGGGCACAGCACAGTGCTCGCCCAGGCGTTGGGCAAAAAACCTCGACAGCCATGGATGTTGACGCCAATGCGCCTGGAGGATGGCAGGGTCGGCTACCCGCTTGGTGGGGGCCTGGGACGCTTTGTCCGGCCTGCGTCTCGGCCGCGCGCGTTCGAGGCGCGGCTGCGCAAACTCTACCCAGCGTACAGTGACGAGCAGATCGAAGCCTGGCTGGCCAGGCTGCATGCTTCGGGGCGCGATACCGAAGCTGCACTCAGGGTGCTCGAACAGCAAGAGGAGCTGTTGAAGGCCCACTTGAAAGGCTGGGAATGGCACGGCCTGATGACCGGTGAACGAACCGAGCGCAAGCGGTTTCGCAAAGCAATCATGAGTTGCTGGCGGGCGCGGGTGCCTGGTCAGGTTGTCCCTGAGAACGAAAGGGAATCTGTGGCTTGGCAGTACAGCGGCTATGAGCTGCGCTCATTGCCTGTATTGGGGCCACAGTTCATCTTCGAGCATGTTACCGAGCTTTCCCTGCGCAGCCTGCAACTGACGGAAGTGCCAGAACAATTTCTTCTTTCATTCCCCAATCTGACGTCTCTGGAACTGAACTACAACCGGTTGGAGCGGCTGCCAGGTAGCCTGGCGTCGCTCAATGATCTGCGCATTCTCGACCTGTCCGCCAACTGCATCTCGCTGGACGTGCCTCAGGCTCAAGTGCTGGCGCTCTGCCGCCGGTTAAGGTACCTGAACCTTTCGGGCAACCGTTTGAACATGCCCTTTTCCGTGGTGGGGATGGAACAGTTGGCCGAACTGCGTTTGCGCAGTACAGGGTTGGCATCGTTGCCCGAGGGCATCACGAATTGTGGGGCGTTGTACATGCTCGATGCTTCCAACAACTTCATCACTACGTTGCCCCCTGGTTTCATCGAGTCCGATTTATGGCAGCGCGGTTACGTGGCGCTGGCAGGCAATCCTGTGTTGCTGCGTCAGGCTGAACGGGCGCAGCAGACCTGGAATATTCCAGAGTACAGCACGGTCCCTGAGAAGTTTCGCTGGGCGGACCGCCTGGATGGCGAGAGCCGTGAAGACCTGAGCAACTTGTGGATGACTATCGAGCAAATGGATGGGGCGACGAGTTTCATGCAGCTGCTCAAACAGCTCACGCGCTCGCAAGACTTCACTCATCCTCGATTTGGGGAAATGCTGGCTTTACGGGTTTTGGCGATGATGGCAAAGATCGAGAAGGTTCCACAGCTGGCCAATGAGCTTTTCTCCCGTGCAGTGGTTGAGAACTGCGCCGACAACGCCACGGTGGTCTTCCAGGAACTTGAAATCCGATGCCTTGAATGGGACGCCGAGCAGGCTGCCCCTTCTGGCAGCCAGGAGCGAGTTCTGGTCGCGTTGGCGCGGCGGTTGTGGAGGCAACGGGAGGTCGAGTTCATCGCCTTGCGTGAGGCTGAGGCTGCACGTCGCGGGAACGAGTCGATCGAATGGGCACTGGCCTATTCGATTCGCTTGCGCGAGGACCTGGACCTGCCAGGCAATGCGCGGAGCATGCTCCACGCTTGGCTCCCTCACCTGAGTGACGCTTCGGTCATGCGCGCGCGTGAGGAGATAAGGCGTAACGAGACAGCCCAATCGGTGGCAGTGTGGATGGTCCAGCAAACGTTCTGGAGAAAATATCTCGAGAAACGCTACGTACGCGAACTCGAAGTGCCGCGAAGTTTTCAGAACCAGTTGGCTGAGGATGCCAATGCCGATGACGCCGCCAGGTTGATGGCGGAAATCAGGCAGTGGACCGAAAGGACCGAACTTCAACTGACCATCGAGGCTCTGCAACGGCCGGCATGACCAGGGCGCATTGGACTATGCTCAAGCTACAAGTGATAGAGGTATTTTTTCGGGCTAGGGACGGTGAGCGACCGCACTTGGTAACCGCCGGTTACTGTTCATTCAAACATGGAGGCCTTTTGCTGGTTTACGCTCGCTCGTCGGATCTTTCGCCCTGATCTGTAGTCTTCTGGTTTATCGAGAGAATAAGGAGATACGCATGTTCGTCCGGTCATTGACCCTCGCCACCTTGCTCGCGCTTGTCGGCCCAGTGTTTGCCGCCGACAGTGACGCACCGCTGGCCAAGGAACTGGGCAAGGCCAGGCCCTTGGTCGTCATTGCACCCAGCAGCGCCGACCCGACATTGCGTGGGTTGAACGAGGCCCTCAAGGACCCGGCCACCCAGGCCGCCTTCAAAGAGCGCAACCTGGTGGTGTACAGCGTTGCCAATATGATGGGCAAGCGTGAGGACAAGAACCTCGAGCAGCAGACCACCATGGCCCTGATCCGCGAGTTGAAGCTGGGTGCCAGCAAAGGCACCAAGGTGATCCTGGTGGGCAAGGACGGTGAGCGGCACATGCTCAAGGACGACGAAGAGGGAGGGGCCATCGACCCGCAGGTGATCCTCAAGGCGGTCGATGATCTGCCGGCCAGCGAAAAAGCCGTGACGGCGCCGGAGCCTGTGGCAGCGGCGGCACCGGAACCCAAGGCCAAGGACAGCAAGCCTGCCAAACCCGCCAAGCCGGCCGCGCCACCCAAGCCGCTGGAAGACTGACCCTGCACGACGGCCCCGAGGCATTTTGGGGCCGTCGTGTATCCCACTGTATCTGCCCACGCTGCAGACCCATTCCCATACAAAACCGCACCCCGCGCGATACATCCAGGACATACCGCAACGGCCTAATGGCTCCACATTCCAACCACAGTGGAGCGACACCATGACTCAAGTACGAAACACCCTCGGCCTGCTCGGCGCTGCCCTGATCGGCAGCATGGCTTTGAGCAGCAGCGCTTTTGCCGTCGAGCCGTTGGCCCAGGGTTACCAGCTGGCTTCGGCCAAGGTGGCAGGCGAGGGCAAATGTGGTGAAGGCAAATGTGGTGGCAGCGCCAAGGCCACCCAGGGCGAAGGCAAATGCGGTGAGGGCAAGTGCGGCGCCAGCGCCAAGGCCGGTGCCGAAGGCAAATGTGGCGAGGGCAAGTGTGGTGATGCCTCGTTTGCCAAGACCGACAGCAACCACGACGGCAAGGTCTCGCACGACGAGTTCCTGGCGGTGGCGAAGGACCGTGCCGGCGACTTCGACAAGATCGACAGCAACCATGATGGCTTCATCTCCGAACAGGAGGCGGCGGATCACCTCAAGGCGATCTACCAGGCAAATGGCAAGGCCATGCCCGACGGCTTGTTCAGCCACCTGACCGGCAAGTCCTGAACCTCTACCCCATGAACCGCACAACGCCCCTCCTGCTGGTCAGGCGGGGCGTTGTGCCTGTTGCGGAGACCTGTTCATGCACCCCACATCTTTGTCCCCTGCACCGTTACAGACCGGGCTTGGCCTGCGCCGCGGCCTGTTGCCGGAACTGCTGGCCATGGAGGCTGGCGCCGTGGACTTTCTCGAATGCGCGCCGGAAAACTGGATTGCCGTGGGTGGTGCCTATGGCAAGGGCCTGGCGCAGTTGGCCGAGCGTTTTGCCGTTACCTGCCACGGGCTGTCGTTGTCGCTGGGTGGCAGCGAGCCGCTGGACCGCCATTTCCTTGGCCAGACCCGCCAGTTTCTCGATCGCCATCAGGTGCGCCTGTACAGCGAGCACCTGAGCTACTGCAGTGATGACGGGCACCTGTATGACCTGATGCCCATTCCATTCACCGACGAAGCGGTGCGCCATGTGGCCGCGCGGATTCGCCAGGCCCAGGAATATCTGGAGCGGCGCATTGCCGTGGAAAACATCAGCTACTACGCGGCGCCGTACCAGGCGATGAGCGAACTCGATTTCATCTGTGCAGTCCTCGAGGAGGCCGACTGCGACCTGCTGCTGGACGTCAACAACGTATTCGTCAACGCCTGCAACCACGGTTACGACGCCCGCGAGTTCCTTGCGGGCTTGCCTCAGGCGCGGGTGACCGGCATGCACGTGGCTGGCCATTACGATGAAGCGCCGGACCTCAAGGTAGACACCCATGGGGCTGCGGTGAAGGAGGATGTGTGGGCGCTGTACGCGGTCGCCTGTAAGCGTTTCGGTGTGCAACCGACGGTACTCGAGCGTGATTTCAACTACCCGCCGCTGGTCGAACTGCTCGCCGAAACGGCGCGCATCCGTGCTGTGCAGCGTGCTTCTGGAGGGCATGCAGATGAATGAGACCTTGCGTGAGCAGCAGTACGCCTTGGCCCGACACCTGCGTGACCCGCAGCGCCATGCGCCGCCGCCGGGGGTGGAGGCCCGGCGCCTGAAGGTTTACCGCGAGCTGTTCTATGGTGCTATCGAAGGTTTGCTGGCCGGCAGTTTTCCGGTGATGCGCCAGGCGTTGGGTGAACCGCGCTGGCATGCCCGAGTGCGAGATTTCTATGCCAACTATCGCAGCCAGACACCGTTGTTTACCGAGATTGCCGAGGCGTTCGTCGATTACCTGCAAGGCATCGAACTGGATGCGCCCTGGCAGCTGGAGCTGGCGCACTATGAGTGGGTCGAGGCGCAGTTGTATCTGAGCGATGCCGAGGACCCGGCCCATGACCCGGCAGGCGACCTGCTGGAAGGGGAGCCATTGTTGTCGTGTGTGGCACGGGTGTTGGCCTATCGCTGGCCGGTGGAGCGGATCGGGGCGGATTACCAGCCAGCGGTCGCGCCAGAGGCGCCGACCTTGTTGCTGGTTTATCGCGATGCAGGGCTGAAGGTGCGCTTCGCGCGCCTGGCGCCGCTGGCGTACCGGTTGCTGGCGCTGGAACAGGGCAGTGGGCGGGCTCGGTTGCAGGCGTTGGGCGGTGCTGTGGAAGAGGGGTTGGCGTTGCTGGAGGGGCTGCGCGAGCAGGGGGTCATCATCGGTACATGTTGAGTGCGGGTACGGGGGCGCCTTGCGCCCCTATCGCGACACAAGGCCGCTCTTACAGAGGTACGTGATCCCCTGTAGGAGCGGCCTTGTGTCGCGATGGGCTGCAACGCAGCCCGGCAATATCACCTGCAGAACCGCCCTCTGAGCCAATGATCCAGGCTCAACCGCCCAGCCCCTTTCAGCAGCAGTGGCAGCAACGCCACCAGGTAGATCAGCGGCAGCTTGTAATTGCCAAAGCCTTGGTCGGTAATGGCATAACCTTGGGCCAGTTCGGCCAGGCTCGACCAGTGCGCCGGCCAATGCACCGTGGCAATCGCCACCACGGTCACCACCATCAGCCCAAACGAGGCCAGCCGGGTACCCAGCCCCAACAACAGCAGTAACGGCAGGATCAGCTCCGCCCACATCGACAGCTGCCAGTTCAGCTCTGCAGGCAGCAGGTTGAAGGGGAACGGGAAGTTCGCCTGCAGGTCGGCGAACCAGTTGCTGCCATTGAATTTCTCCCAGCCGGATTCGAAAAACTCCCAGGCCAGAAACAGCCGCAACGGCAGGTCGGCGCTCCAGGTACCGAAGCGGTCGAAGGTGGTCAGGGTGCGGGTCAAGGTGGTCATGCTGGTTTCTCTCTTCAGGAAAGGGCACGGGCGTTACGGCGTTGCTGACGGGCCAGCTTGGCGGTGAGCTTGACGGCGATGGCGCTGAACATCAGGGCGAACGCCAGCGGGTACCAGCCGCCCATGGGGATGCGTTTGTAGAACGACAGGCAGAACACCGCGGCCAGTACCCACATGCCGGTACTGTGCAGGGCCTGCCAGGCACGGCCACCCAACAGGCGCATCGGGGCCTTGAACGAGGTGATGGTGAGCAGCAGCAGGAACAGGTAGCCGAGGGTGCCGGGCAGGCTGGAAGTGAACGTGCGGCCGGCCCAGAACAGCTCGGGGAATTGCTGGGCATAGCGGTAGATCAGTACGCCGTGCACGGTGTGGGAAAAGGCGAATGCCAACCCCAGATAGCGCCGTTCCTGGAGGATGCGGCGGCTGCTGGTGCCAGGTAGCAAGGTCACCAGCGACGAGGCCAGAAAGGCCAGCAGGAATAGCGCGAAGGAGCTGCGCGCAGTGGCACGGATCGCGCTGCGCAGGCCGTTCGGATCAGGTTGGCTGGCCAGGACCACGGCGGTCATCGCCAGGGTCAGGCCGGCGAGCGTGGCGAACAGCTTCCAGCCGGAGGGAAGGGTGAGGGGTTTCATCAGGGAGGCTCCCGGGTGTGGTTGTGTGACCGGGAGTGTGTCGGGGTGGGGTATCTGCAGTGTGTCGGCGGTGGTGGGGTTGTGTATCGGATTGTAGAAGTCGCTCAAGCGCCGCAGTCCCTGTAGGAGCGGCCTTGTGTCGCGATGGGCTGCGAAGCAGCCCCAGGTTTTCAGCTTCGCCGCATGAATTGCCGGGGCCGCTTTGCGGCCCGATCGCGACACAAGGCCGCTCCTACCTGAGATTGCCTTACTTCAGCTCGATCTGCGCGCACAGCCCGCCGCCTGCGCGGTTGCTCAGTGTCAGTCGGCCGCCCATGGCCTGGATCAGCTGGTGGGCAATCGCCAACCCCAGCCCGGTGCCGCCGGTGCTGCGGTTGCGTGAGCCTTCCACGCGATAGAACGGCTTGAGCACTTCATCCAGTTCGCCACCGGGTATGCCTGGCCCGTTGTCGAGCACTCGGATCACGGTCCTGTCGCCCTCGCGGCATACCTCCAGCTCGGCAGCACCAGCAAACTTGAGGGCATTGTCCACCAGGTTCACCAGCACCCGGCGCAGGGCATGCGGGCGGGTTTCCAGCAGGCTGCCGCTGCTGCCATGGCGCTCCACCTGGGCACCACTGTCCTGGTAGTCGAACACCAGGCTGTCGAGAAAGGCATCGAGGTTGACCCGGCACGGTGCCTCGGTGCTGGTATCCATGCTGCGGGCGTAGGCAACGCCTTCGCGCACCAGATGCTCCATCTCGCCAAGGTCGTTCCACAGCTTGTCCTTCTCTACTCCTTCGTCCATCACTTCTACACGCAGTTTCATGCGCGTGATCGGTGTTTGCAGGTCGTGGGAGATGGCCGCCAGTAACTGCATGCGTTCCTTGAGGTAGGCAGCGATGCGCGCCTGCAGCGCGTTGAAGGCCACGGCGGCGTAGCGCACCTCGCGCGGGCCGCTTTCATCCAGCTGCACGCCAGGCTTGTCCGGGTCGAGGTTGTCCACCGCACGCGCCAGACGGGTCAGCGGGCCGATCGCCAGGCGTACTGCCAGCCAGGTGCACAGCAACAGCACGGCCAACTGGATCAGCAGCACCACGGGCAGCCAACGTGCCACCGGGAGCGGCGACGGGGTTACGTCGATGGTCAGCGGAGCACCATCGGCGAGGGTCAGGTGGGCCTGGAAGTGCGCATTCGGGCCGGGGATTTCCTGGAAGGAAAGGCGATAGTCGGCGCCAATGGCCTTGACGATCGAGTCGGCGGCCATGGGCGGGTCGCTGGTCGGCATGGCTTCGCCCGCCAGGCCCTGGTCCAGCCGGTAGCGGTAGGTACGCCGCTCCAGACGCGGCAGCCAGGCGGCGCGCTCGGCCGCGGGCAGGCGGTCGAGGATGGCCACCGAGGTGGCCACGTCCTGCTCCAGGGTGCTGAGCATCATCGAGCGGCTGCTGATGTAGCGCTCGTACGCTTGCAGGCCGAACGACAGGCCGTAGGCCAGCACCAGGCCGGTGAAGAAGATAAGTGCCAGGCGCGAGGCCAGGGTACGTGGCCACTTCATGATGGTGACTCGAGTAGTTGCACCGGCAACGAGAACACGTAGCCCTCGCTGCGCACGGTCTTGATGCAGCTGGGTTCGCGGGCGTCGTCACCCAGGCGCTGGCGCAGGCGGCTGACCAGCAGGTCGATGGAGCGGTCGAAGATGTCGGCTTCGCGGCCCTGGGTCAGGTTGAGCAACTGCTCACGGCTGAGCACCCGCTGCGGGTGGTCGAGAAACACCCGCAGCAGGCGGTATTCGGCACCGCTCAGGGCTACCAGGGTGCCTTCGCTGTCGAGCAGGTGGCGCGCGGTGGTGTCCAGCCGCCACTGGCCGAAGCCGAGCAGGCGGCTGCTTTCGCTGATGGTCAGGTTGGGCGGCAGCATGCGCGTGCGGCGCAGCACGGCGTTGATGCGGGCCAGCAGTTCGCGGGCCGAGAACGGCTTGGTCAGGTAATCGTCGGCGCCCATTTCCAGGCCGATGATGCGGTCGGTTTCGTCGTTGCGGGCGGTCAGCATCAGCACCGGGGTGTTGCGGTGCTTGCCGGCGCGCAGCTCGCGGCACAACAGCAGGCCGTCGTCGCCGGGCATCATGATGTCCAGGACGATCAGGTCGACGCTGTTGGCTTCGAGAAAGGCGCGCATCTGCCGGCCGTCGGCGACGATGCTGGTGCGCAGGCCGTTCTTCTTCAGGTAGTTGCCGACCAGTTCGCGGATTTCGCGGTCGTCGTCGACGATCAGGATGTGATCGACGTGTTCCATGCGCTGCGTTCCTGTGCAAGAGGGGATAGGCGCAGTGTACCGAGCGCGTTCGCGCTTGCCTGCGGGGGTTTGTATTGCAGTGTATCTGGCATGTGTGCAGACACAGGAGGAAGCACATCACAGCTTCGGGCGACACATACGGGATACCTGGCCGGCGTGAAATGGCTCTCGACCGGGGAGCACAACTCCCCACCCTCAAGCGTTACACAGGAGAGATGCCATGAACTTCAATACCTTCGCCCGTGCCAGCCTGTTCGCCGTGCTCAGCTTCGGCGCCATTGCCGCCCAGGCCTCCACCATGCCGATGGACGACAGCGGGGTCATGCAGTACCGCTACGGTGACCACCTGGATGTGAAGAAAGTGCTGTCGATACAGGATGACCAGAGCGACGCCTGCGGCCTGGTGAACACCCGCATGGACTACCTCGACTCCAAGGGCCAGCAGCAGAGCGTGCAGTACCGCACCTATGCCACCGGCGGCTGCCATGAGAATTGATCGCCGCTTGTTGTTGAAGGTTGGCGGCATTGCCCTGGCGCTGGCCGGCCTGGGTCTAGGCGGGCACCTGATGGCCCGCGACAGCTACGGTGCCATGCCGTCGCTGTCCGGCGCCAGCCAGTGGCTTAACTCGGCGCCGCTGGATGGCCCCGGGCTCAAGGGCAAGGTGGTGCTGGTGGACTTCTGGACCTGGGACTGCATCAACTGCCGGCGCAGCCTGCCGCATGTGAACGAATGGGCGCGGCGCTATGCCGACCAGGGCCTGGTGGTGGTCGGTGTGCACACCCCGGAGTACGACTACGAGCACGATGTAGGCACCTTGCGTGACAAGGTGGCCAGCCTGGGGATCGGTTACCCGGTGGCGGTGGATAACGACTACAAGGTGTGGAATGCCTGGGGCAACCAGTTCTGGCCGGCACACTACTTTGTCGACCGCAAGGGGCAGGTACGCCATGTGCACTTTGGCGAGGGGGATTATGGTGGGCAGGAGCAGGTGATACAGGCGTTGCTGGATGAGAAAGGGTGAGTTGTCTGTGCCGGCCTCTTCGCGGGCTTGCCCGCTCCCACAGGGATTTGCGTAATCAGTGAAATTTGCGCAGCACCTGTGGGAGCGGGCAAGCCCGCGAAGAAGCCGACACCTGTCTGTCAGGTGAAACTGGCAAAGTGCGCCTGCATCCGCGCCGCATCCGCCTGGCGCCCGCTGAACAGCTCGAACGCCTTCACCGCCTGGAACACGGCCATGTTGCTGCCATCCAGGGTGCGGCAGCCCAATGCCCGGGCGGCGCGCAGCAGTTCGGTCTCCAGCGGGAAGTAGATGATCTCCGCCACCCACAGGCGAGCATGCAGCAGCTCCACCGGCAGCGGCGTGCCCGGCAGCTTGGCCATGCCCACCGGTGTGGTGTTGACCAGCCCGTCCGCCTCGGCCAGGGCCGTGGCCAGGTCGGTGCCGACCACGGCGCGCCCGGCACCGAAATGGGCATTCAGGTTGTCCACCAGGGTCTGTGCACGGGCCACGTCCACTTCGAACAGTACCAGCCGCTCGACCCCTTCACCCAGCAGGGCATGGGCCACGGCCGAACCTGCGCCACCGGCACCCATCTGCACTACCTGGCGCCTTGCCACATCCGGCAGGCCACGGCGCAAGCCTTCGGCAAAGCCCAGGCAGTCGGTGTTGTGGCCGACCCGCTTGCCGTCCTTGAGCACCACGGTGTTCACCGCACCGATGCCGCGGGCTTCGTCCGACAGTTCGTCGAGCAACGGCAGGATCGCCTGCTTGAACGGGTAGGTGATGTTTAGCCCGGTAAAACCGGTGTGCTGGGCAGCGTCGAGCAGGCCGGGCAGGGCGCTGTCGTCCAGTTGCAGCTGGTCGGCATCGATCAGCCGGTACAGGTAGCGCAGCGCCTGGGCATCACCTTCGTGTTCGTGCAGGGCAGGGGTGCGCGACAGCTGGATGCCGCGGCCGATCAGGCCGGCGAGGATGGCTTGCTGGCTCATGCGCTGCGCTCCTGCAACATTTCGGCAAAGTGGCTGATGGCCATGCGATAGCCATGGCTGCCCAGGCCGCAGATGACCCCGACGGCGATGGACGATATGAACGACAGGTGACGGAACGGTTCGCGCTTGTGCACGTTGGACAGGTGTACTTCGATAACCGGCACTTCGCCGGCCACCAGGGCATCGCGGATGGCCACCGAGGTGTGGGTCCAGGCGCCGGGGTTGATCACGATGCCGGCGCATCGGCCACGGGCGGCATGGATCCAGTCGATCAGTTCGCCTTCGTGGTTGGTTTGGCGGAATTCGATTTCCAGGCCGAGGGAATGGGCGGTGTCGGCACAACCCTGGGCCAGGTCGGCGAGGGTTTCGTGGCCGTACTGGGCAGGCTCGCGGGTGCCCAGCATGTTCAGGTTGGGGCCGTTGAGTACGAGAATAAGGGGCTTCATGACGGGCATCGCTTTGTTGTTGTTGGATGCTTCCTAGTTTTGTACCGCCTGGTTAGTTTAGTCAATTGGACTAAACCGCTGTACCCGGAAAGTGGGCGATTATCGAACCCTCAGCAACTCAGACTGGATTACAAAATTGTAATTTTCCCGCCACCGCCCCGATAAGCGCGGCTTTCTACAGTCCCTCGGCAAATCTCGCCGACGAGGACTGTTTCGTGCCCATCCCCCGCAAGACCGCCTTGCTCTGCCTGTTGCTGGCTGGCGCCGGCACTGCCCAGGCCAGCCAGAGCCTGAGCCTGCCCCAGGCGCTAGACGCCGCCTTTGCCCAGAACCCGGAGCTGGCCGCAGCCGGACGGGAAATCGGCATTGCCGATGGCGAACGGCGCCAGGCCGGGCTGATCCCCAACCCGGAGCTGTCCTGGGAGGTCGAGGACACCCGCCGTGACACCAGCACCACCACGGTCACCCTTAGCCAACCGCTGGAGCTGGGCGGCAAGCGCGGCGCACGTGTCGCCGTGGCCGGTGCTGGCCAGGCCATTGCCCAGCTGGGCCTGGAACGCCAGCGCAACGGCCTGCGCGCCGATGTGATACAGGCCTTCCACGCGGCCCTGCGCGCACAGACCGCGCTGGATTTGGCGCAGCAATCGCAGGCGTTGACCGAGCGCGGGCTGCGAGTGGTGCAGGGGCGGGTGACCGCTGGCCAGTCATCGCCCGTTGAGGCCACCCGGGCCCAGGTGCAGTTGGCCCAGGCCCAGGCTGAAGTGCGCCGTGCGCAAACCCAGCGCAGTGTGGCCTACCAGGCCCTGGCACGGTTGACCGGCAGCCCGCTGGCAAGGTTCGACCAGTTGCAGGCAGCCAACCTGTCCCCCGGTGATGCGCCCAGCGCCGATGCCCTGCTCGACCAGGTCGAGCAAACGGCCGAATGGCGCCTGGCCGCCGCCCAGGTCGAGCGCGGCGAAGCGTCCCTGGGATTGGAAAAGGCCCTGCGTATTCCCAACCTCACCGTCAGCCTTGGCAGCCAGTACAGCCGCGAAGACCGCGAGCGGGTCAATGTGGTGGGCCTGTCGATGCCCTTGCCGCTGTTCGACCGCAACCAGGGCAACGTGCTGGCCGCGGCCCGCCGTGCCGACCAGGCGCGTGACCTGCGCAACGCCGTGGAACTGCGCCTGCGCAGTGAAACCCGCAGCGCCGTCAGCCAGTGGACCACGGCCATGCAGGAAGTGCAGGCCTATGACCGCACCATCCTGCCTTCTGCCCAGCAGGCCGTGGACACCGCCACACGCGGTTTCGAAATGGGCAAGTTCGCCTTTCTCGATGTACTCGACGCCCAGCGCACGCTGATCGAGGCACGCGGGCTGTACCTCGAGGCGCTGGCCTCGGCGACCGACGCGCGGGCGCAGGTCGAGCGGATCTATGGCGACCTCGATGGGCTGAGCAACAAATTGAACAGCAGGAGCAACAATGACTAATCCACGCAAGATAGCCCTTCTGGCTGCCGCCATTGCCGCGCTTGGCCTGGGTGGCCTGGCCTGGACCGGCAACCTCGGCAACGCATCGAGCACTGAAGCCCGGCACGACGACCACGGCGAAGACACCCATGGCCACGGCGAGGAACAGGCCGGCGAAGGTCACGAAGAAGAGGCGGGCAAGCTGCACCTGTCCATCGCCCAGATCGAAGCTGCCGGTGTGCAACTGGCCGATGCCGGCCCTCGTGAACTGGGCACCGCCATCAGCTTCCCGGGTGAAATCCGCTTCGACGAGGATCGCACTGCCCACGTCGTGCCACGCGTGCCCGGTGTGGTCGAGTCGGTGCAAGCCGAGCTGGGCCAGGCGGTCAAGCGTGGTCAGGTGCTGGCGGTAATTGCCAGCCAGCAGATTTCCGACCTGCGCAGCGAACAGCAGGCTGCCCAGCGCCGCCTGGAACTGGCGCGCCTGACCTTCCAGCGCGAACAGCAGCTGTGGCAGGAACGCATCAGCGCCGAGCAGGATTACCTGCAGGCCCGCCAGGCGTTGCAGGAAGCGGAGATTGCCTTGGCCAACGCCCGGCAGAAGGTCGCCGCCGTGGGCCCGGCCGGTGCCGGCAACCGCTATGAACTGCGCGCGCCGTTCGATGCAGTGGTGGTGGAAAAGCACCTGACTGTGGGTGAGGTGGTCGATGAGACCAGCAATGCCTTCACCCTGTCTGACCTGAGCCGGGTCTGGGCCACCTTCGCCGTCGCCCCGCGCGACCTGGACAAGGTGACCACCGGCCGCAATGTCACGGTCAGCGCGCCGGACCTGGGTGCCCGGGTCGAGGGCAAGGTCAACTACGTCGGCAGCCTGCTCGGCGAGCAGAACCGTGCCGCCACTGTCCGCGCCACGCTGGCCAACCCCAACGGCGCCTGGCGCCCTGGGTTGTTCGTCAACGTCGCGGTCAGCGTCGAACGCTTCAACGCCGCCGTGGTGGTACCGGAAAGCGCATTGCAATCCTGGGAAGAGCAGACCGTGGTGTTTGCCCGTACCGAAAAAGGCTTCGAGGCCCGCCCGGTGAAGGCCGGCCGCCGCGACGCCGGCCTGGTGGAAATCACCACCGGCCTTGCCGCCGGAACCCAGGTGGCCGCTGCCGGCAGCTTTGTCCTCAAGTCCGAGCTGGGCAAGGGCTCGGCCGAGCACAGCCATTGATCACGGGTACACCTGCATGTTCGAACGCCTGATCCAATTCGCCATCGAGCAGCGCCTGGTGGTGATGCTGGCCGTGGTCCTGATGGCCGCGGTGGGTATCCACAGCTACCAGAAACTGCCGATCGACGCTGTACCGGACATTACCAACGTCCAGGTGCAGATCAATACCGCCGCGCCCGGCTATTCGCCGCTGGAGACCGAGCAGCGCATCACCTTCGCCATCGAGACCGCCATGGCCGGCCTGCCCGGGCTCAAGCAGACCCGCTCGCTGTCGCGCTCGGGCCTGTCGCAGGTCACGGTCATTTTCGACGACGGCACCGACCTGTTCTTCGCCCGCCAACTGGTCAACGAGCGCCTGCAAGTGGCGCGTGAGCAGTTGCCCGCCGGCATCGAAGCGGGCATGGGGCCGATTTCCACCGGGCTGGGTGAAATCTTCCTGTGGACGGTGGAAGCCGAGCAGGGCGCGCTGAAGGAAGACGGCACACCCTACACCCCGACCGACTTGCGGGTGATTCAGGACTGGATCATCAAGCCGCAGTTGCGCAACGTGCCCGGGGTGGCCGAAGTCAACAGCATCGGCGGCCATGCCAAGCAGTACCTGATTGCGCCGGAGCCCAAGCGCCTGGCGGCCTACAAACTCACCCTCAACGACCTGATCGCGGCGCTGGAGCGCAACAACGCCAACGTCGGCGCCGGCTACATCGAGCGCAATGGCGAGCAGTTGCTGATTCGCGCGCCAGGCCAGGTGGCGTCGGCCGAGGACATCGCCAATATCGTCATCTCCAGTGCCGATGGCACGCCAATCCGCGTCAGCCATGTTGCCCAGGTCGGCCTGGGCGAAGAGCTGCGCTCGGGCGCGGCCACCGAAAACGGCCGGGAAGTGGTGCTGGGCACGGTGTTCATGCTGATTGGCGAGAACAGCCGCACGGTGGCCCAGGCGGTCGCCGCCAAGCTGGTCGAGATCAACCGCAACCTGCCCAAGGGCGTGGTCGCGGTGACGGTGTACGACCGCACCAACCTGGTGGAAAAGGCCATCGCCACGGTGAAGAAGAACCTGGTCGAGGGCGCCATCCTGGTCATCGCCGTGTTGTTCCTGTTCCTGGGCAACATCCGCGCTGCATTGATCACCGCCATGGTCATTCCGTTGTCGATGCTGTTTACCTTCACCGGCATGTTCAGCAACAAGGTCAGCGCCAACCTGATGAGCCTGGGCGCACTGGACTTCGGCATCATCGTCGACGGCGCGGTGGTGATCGTGGAAAACGCCATCCGCCGCCTGGCCCACGCCCAGCAACGCCATGGCCGCATGCTGACCCGCACCGAGCGCTTCCATGAAGTGTTCGCTGCCGCCCGTGAGGCGCGCCGGCCGCTGATCTACGGCCAGCTGATCATCATGGTGGTGTACCTGCCGATCTTTGCCCTGACCGGGGTGGAGGGCAAGATGTTCCACCCTATGGCCTTTACCGTGGTCATCGCCCTGCTTGGTGCCATGATCCTCTCGGTTACCTTCGTGCCGGCGGCCATTGCCCTGTTCGTCACCGGCAAGGTCAAGGAAGAGGAAGGCCTGGTAATGCGCACGGCGCGTCAGCGCTATGCCCCGGTGCTGGCCTGGGTGCTGGGCCGGCGCAAGCTGGCATTCGCTGCCGCCACTACCTTGGTGTTGTTGTCCGGGGTGATGGCCAGCCGCATGGGCAGCGAGTTCATCCCCAGCCTCAGCGAAGGCGACTTTGCCCTGCAGGCCCTGCGCGTGCCGGGCACCAGCCTGTCGCAGTCGGTCGACATGCAGCAGCGCCTGGAGCAGGCGATCATCGCCCAGGTGCCGGAAGTGGAGCGGGTGTTCGCCCGCACCGGCACCGCCGAGATCGCCTCCGACCCGATGCCGCCGAACATTTCCGACGCCTATGTGATGCTGCGTCCGCGTGAGCAATGGGGCGACCCGGGCAAGCCGCGTGATGAGCTGATCGCCGAGGTACAACGTGCCGCCGCCAGCGTGCCGGGCAGTAACCACGAGCTGTCGCAGCCGATCCAGCTGCGCTTCAACGAGCTGATTTCCGGGGTGCGCAGCGATGTGGCGGTGAAGCTGTTTGGTGATGACATGGACGTACTCAACCGCACCGCAGCGCAGATCGCCAGCAGCCTGCAAGGCGTGCCGGGCGCGTCCGAGGTAAAGGTCGAGCAGACTACCGGCCTGCCGGTGCTGACCATCGATATCGACCGCGACAAGGCGGCCCGCCATGGCCTTAACGTGGGTGATGTGCAGGACGCCATTGCCATTGCCGTGGGTGGCCGCACGGCCGGCACGCTGTACGAAGGTGACCGCCGTTTCGACATGGTGGTGCGCCTTTCGGAAACCCTGCGCACCGATGTCGACGGGCTGGCCAGCCTGCTGATTCCGGTGCCGGCCAGTGCTGCTGCGGGTGCCGGGCAAATCGGCTTCATCCCGCTGTCGCAGGTGGCCACGCTTAACCTGCAGCTGGGGCCGAACCAGGTCAGCCGCGAGGACGGCAAGCGGGTGGTGGTGGTCAGTGCCAACGTGCGCGGGCGTGACCTGGGCTCGTTCGTCGAGGAGGCAGAACAGACGCTGATCCAGCAGGTGCAGATACCGCCGGGTTACTGGACCCGCTGGGGCGGCCAGTTCGAGCAGCTGCAGTCGGCGGCCGAGCGCCTGCAGGTGGTGGTGCCGGTGGCCTTGCTGTTGGTAATGGCGCTGTTGCTGATGATGTTCAACAACCTCAGGGATGGCCTGCTGGTGTTCACCGGCATCCCGTTCGCCCTTACCGGTGGGGTGCTGGCGCTGTGGTTGCGCGACATTCCGTTGTCCATATCCGCTGGCGTGGGGTTCATTGCCTTGTCAGGGGTGGCGGTGCTCAACGGGCTGGTGATGATCGCCTTTATCCGTAGCTTGCGGGAGGAGGGGCGCACGCTGCGGGCAGCGGTCGAGGAGGGCGCGCTGACGCGCTTGCGGCCGGTGCTGATGACGGCACTGGTGGCGTCGCTGGGGTTCATCCCGATGGCTTTGGCTACCGGGACCGGGGCCGAGGTGCAAAGGCCGCTGGCGACCGTTGTGATTGGCGGGATTCTGTCGTCCACCGCACTGACTTTGCTGGTGTTGCCGGCGTTGTATCAGTGGGCGTATCGGCGCGAAGAGGTGCAGGAGGGTTGAGAATCCTGGGGCTGCTTTGCAGCCCATCGCGACACAAGGCCGCTCCTACAGGGGACCGCATCAGCCGCAAATTGACGCGATCCCTTGTAGGAGCGGCCTTGTGTCGCGATGGGCCGCAAAGCGGCCCCAAATTCTCAAACAGTACGACGAGCCCCAGCCCTTGCACCGTCGCCCCCAGCCTCATCATGCAACGAAATCCGCGAAGTCTCCGGCAACGCCAACCCACCCACCAACGCCACCAGCGCAATCACCACCAGGTAGAACGCCGGTGCCAGGCTGCTGCCGGTCTGCCCGATCAGCCAGGTCGCCACCAGCGGCGCGGTGCCGCCAAACAGTGTATAGGCCACGTTGTAGGTAATTGCCGAAGCGGTATAGCGGGTGCGGGTGGGGAAGCTTTCCGACAGCAATGCCGCCGTGACCACGCCACTGCATAGCGCTCCGACCGCCAGCAGGATCACTCCCAGCAGTGCACCGGGCATCGAGCCGGAACTGGCCAGCCAGTACGCGGGGAACACGCACAGCATCACCCACAGGCAGGTAAAGCCGATGGTCTTGCGTCGCCCCACGCGGTCCGAGAACGCTCCGGCCAGCGGGCAGCCGACTGCGGCGAACAGCAGGGCCACGGTGGTCACCAGCAGCGATTGCGCGCGGGTCAGGTTGCCGACCAGTTGCAGGTAGGTGGCGAAGTAGGTGGTGAACATGTAGAACGACAGCGCGGTCAGCGAAATGAAAGCCCCCAGGTTGCGGATAGCCCGGCCATGGTTGCGCAGGGTTTCCTTGAGCGGCGAATGTTCATGCTCCTTGCCTTGGGCGATGGCTTCGCGGAACGCCGGTGTTTCTTCCATGCGCCAGCGCAGGTACAGGCCGACCAGCCCCAACGGCGCGGCGATCAGGAACGGGATGCGCCAACCCCATGCATTCATCGCCTCGGCCGACAGGCTGGCTTCCAGGCCATAAGCGATCACCGCCGCGCAGGCAAAGGCGGAAAAGGTCGACACCGGCACGAAGCTGCCATAGAAGGCGCGCTTGTCGTTGGGCGCGTGCTCCATCAGGTAGGCGCAGGCCCCGGCATACTCGCCACCGGCAGAAAAGCCCTGCAGGCAGCGCGCCAGGGTCAGCAGCGCGGGGGCTGCCAGGCCGATGCTGGCGTAGGTCGGCAGCAGGCCGATGAGGGTAGTGGAGCCGGCCATCAGCAGGATGGTCAGCGACAGGATGCGCTTGCGCCCCAGGCGGTCACCCAGCGCGCCGAACACGATGCCGCCCAGCGGGCGCAGGGCGAAGGCCACGGCGAACACCGCAAAGGTCTTGAGCAAGGCCACGCTGGCGTCTTCGCTGGCGAAGAACTGGCTGGCGATCAGGGTTGCGAGAAAGCCGTAGACGGCGAAGTCGAACCATTCGACGAAATTGCCGATGGCCGAGGCGGCGATCACCCGGCGCAGGGTGGCGGGGGATACCTCGTTAGGTGTGGGCATGCGAGTGCTCTCCGGTTCCATTGGCAGGCATGATGAAAGTGGCGCTGTCGTGCAGCGCCATCATTGTTGTGCTTGCCAGTAGATCGCCGGGTGCTGGAGGACGCTTTGTCGAGGGCGACCTCGGGATACCTGATTCAACCGAACATGATGGGCTGCCCCTGGTGGCCCTATCGCCTGCAAGCCAGCTCCTACAGAATTTGCACCGCACCCTAGGCTTGTGCAGTAACTGTGGGAGCTGGCTTGCCGGCGATAGGGCCATGCACTCAGAAGCGCATGTCCAGCGCCAGTTCGAAGGTGCGCGGCGGCCCCATGTAGTACTGGCTGTTGTAGGCCTGCTTGGCATACACCTCGTCGGTCAGGTTGCGTACCCGCCCGGTGAGCGTGGTGTGTTCATCCAGCCGGTAGCGGGCGAACGCGCCGAACAGGGTGTACGCCGGGGCCTTGAGGCTGTTGGCGTTGTCGGCATACACCGAGCCCACGTAGCGCCCGTCTGCCCCCACCGACCACGCCGGGGTCAGGTTGTAGGTCAGCCACAGGTTGGCGACGTTGGTCGGTACGTTCACCGGTGCGTTGCCCTTGCGCGATACCGACACGCCGTTGACCGCCTCGTTGAACTCGTCGTACTGCGCATCGACATAGGCATAGTTGGCCTCGGCCAGCAGCTTCGGCGTCACCTGCAGGCGCCCGGACAGCTCGACGCCGCGGGAGGTCTGCTGCCCTGCCTGGACCGTGAGGTTGGCGTCGTTGGAGTCGCGCACGGCAAAGTCCTTGCGCACGATCTGGTACAGCGCCAGCGTTGCCGCGCCGCGCCCGTCGAGAAAGTCGAACTTGCTGCCCACTTCCCACTGCTCGCCCTTGGACAGGTCGAACATCCCGACGTTGGAATAGGTCGCCGCCGCCAGCGAGCCTGCCGGCAGGTCGGCAGAGGTACTGTACTGCGCATAGACGCTGGCGGACGGGGTCAGCGCATAAGTCAGGCCGATACGCCCGGAAAGCGGTTCCCAGCGGCGTTCGAAGAACGCCGGTGAGGTTGGCGTAACCGCGCCGTAGTTGGTCACCTGCATGTCCAGGTAGTCGTAGCGCAGGGCGGTCAGCAGGGCCAGGCGTTCGGTGAGTTGCAGGCGGTTTTCGGCAAACACCGCGCGGTTGGTCACCTCGTGGCGGCGATGCTTGGTCAGGCCGGCATTCACCCCGGGGATGTCGTCGAAACTGCCGGGGGCGAAGTGCTCGGCATCGACCACGTCGCTCCAGCTGCTCGAGGTGGGGTAGAGGGTCTGGCGCATGCGCGAGTACTCCAGCCCCAGCGACCACTGGCTGGCCAGGCCGAACAGCTGGTTGTCGTGGCGCAGCTCGATGCGGTCGCCCAGCAGGTTCTGGTCGTGGCGCTGCAGGTAAGGGCTGCTGCGTCGTACCTTGCCATCGCTGGTGTAACTGTAGCGTTCGAGGTTGCGGTAGTCGCGCTGGGCGTTGTAGTGGTAAAGCGTGTTCTGCACGCTGGTGCTGTCGCTGAGCTGGTAGTCGAGGATCGAGCGTAGCCAGCGTACCCGCTGCTCATAGCGGCCGTCGCCGACGTTGTAGTTTTCGAAGCGGCGGCTGTTGTCGATCTTCATCGTGCTGCGCCCGGGCAGGATCGGCGAGCCCCAGTAAGGGCTGTCTTCGCGGTCTTCCTGGTATTCCAGGGCCAGGGTGTGGGTGAGGTTGGGCGTGAGGTCGCTCAGCAACGAAAAAGCCAGGCTGTCTGTGTGCCGTTCGTTGCGGTCGATGTAGCCGTTGCCCTGCCCGCGGCTGAAGTCCAGGCGCATGAAGTGGTGGGCATCGGCGGGGTTGCTGGCCAGAGCCTGGTTGATGCCGAACGCCACTTCGCTGTCGTCGAAGCTGCCATGGCGGATACGGCCGTCGATGGTCTGCTGATCGCGGCTGGCCAACTTGGTGATGTAGTTGATCGAGCCGCCGACAGCACCGGCACCATGCAGGAACGACGACGGCCCGCCGATCAGTTCGACGCGGTCGAGCACCCAGGCATCCACTGGCCGGGTGGCGCTGCTATAGCCCAGGTTGATGCCGTTGTACAACTGGGTGACCTGGTTCTGGGTGAAGCCGCGGTAGGCGACGAAGCCGCCAAAGCCCGGGTTGGCCGAGGCGTTGACGCCGGTCATGGCGTTGATCACGTCCTGGCTGTCCTTGGCGCCGCGCTCTTCGATCAGGCGGCGGTCCGAGACGCTGACCGAGGCTGGCGTTTCCCGCGCGGTGAGGCCCAGGCGCGAGCCAGTGCGGATCGGCTCGTCCAGTTGCACGCCGCTGGGGGCGTCGCGTTCACCGTCGATGGTGGTGGCGCTCAGTTCTACCGGGGCAGCATCCGCCCAGGCAAGGTTGCAGGTGCCCATGAGGAGCACCAGGGAGGTTTTGCGAAGCATGTTGGTGTGTCTTCCACGCAAAGGTCATGGCTGACCGCGAGCGCGCGCAGTCAGGCGCGCCCGGCTGAGGTCAGGCGAAATGAGGTACGGCTGCGGGGAAGGTGGCAGGGGAGGCGCGGGGGTTGAGGGCGGGGCGTTGATAACGCGGCGGCGGTTGCGCCCAGCTGCGCACCACGATGGGCGAGGTGGCCACGGCTTGCGCCGGGGTGAACGACCAGCCGCTGCTGCTGAGCGGCACGGCCAGGCCGAACGAGGAGCACACCGGGCAATCGAGCTGGGCCATGTGCTGGTCGCCGCCAGCGCCTTCCAGGTCGATGGCTACGCCGTGTTCGCTGTTGATCGAGCAGAAACCGCCTTCCAGGCCGGCCAGGCGCAGGCCACCCATTTGGCCATGGTGCAGGCCACACAGAACCAGGCTGAACAGGACGCTGGCGTAGAGCGTCCAGGCGGTCAGCGTGCGGGTGTGCCGGGTGGTTTTCATGGCGGCGAATCTACCACCCGGACGAACGGTCGGGTAGTGCTTCGGCCTTGATATTTTGCGGCGCTTTGCGCCCCGGGGTTCTGTCAGGCCGCACGCTCCAGTACATCCAGCAAATCGACGAATTCCAGCGCCAATTTGTGCCGCGGCGCCAGGTGCACCAGCGGCACCGAGGTATGGTGCGACTCACGCATCTTGATCGAATGGCTAAGGTATACCGGCAGCACCGGCATGCCCTCACTGCGCAATTGCTCGACCAGGGTCTGGTGCAGTGCGGTGCGCCCGGCGAACTGGTTGACCACAACACCTTCCACCAGCAGCGCCGGGTTGTGGTCCTGGCGCAGTTCTTCAACCTCGGCCATGACGTTATGCAGGGCCTGGCGCGAGAAACTGTCGCAGTCGAACGGAATCAACAGCCGCTCGGCCGCTACCAGCGCGCTGAAGGTATAGAAGTTGAGCGCCGGTGGGGTGTCGATGTAGATCCGCTCGTAGTCCTCGCCCAGTTCCACCAGCAGCTTGCGCAGCTTGTTGATCTTGAACTTGCGATCCAGCTTGCCTTGCAGGTCGCTGAGGTCGGGGCTGGCGGTGACCAGGTGCAGGTTGCGGTAGCGGGTCTCGGTGATCGCCACCCGGTGCTTCTTGCCGGCAGCGGTGACCGGCGACAAGGTCTGGCGGAAGAAATCGGCGATGCCGGAAGGAATGGCGTCATTGACCAGCCCGGTCAGGTAGTAGGTGGCATTGGCCTGCGGGTCGAGGTCGACCAGCAAGGTCCGGTAGCCTTCGGCGGCACTGGCTGCGGCCAGGTTGCAGGCGATGCTGGACTTGCCGACGCCACCTTTCTGATTGAAAACCACACGACGCATCAGACGTTCATCCATGAAGTGAAAATGTCAGGTTGGGGTCAATCCTATGACTGGAACAAGACAGTTTCATGACAATGAATGTTACAACCTGCCCATTCATTATTGTGTGTTCCGGCCCTTTCGCGGGTGAACCCGCTCCCACAGGTTATGCACCGCCCTTGAGGGCTGCGGGGTACCTGTGGGAGCGGGTTTACCCGCGAAGAGGCCGGAACAGGCAAACAAGGGCGCTCAGGCAACAACCACCCGATTGCGCCCTTCCTGCTTGGCCCGGTAAAGCGCCCGGTCAGCCTCGCTGAACGCATCCCCCGGTTCGCTCTCGGCCTCGCCATCCCAATGCGCCACCCCCAGCGACACCGTCACCGCGCCCACCGGCTCCACCGGCGTATCCTGCACCGTTAGCCGCAGCCGCTCGGCCACCCCTGCCGCAACGTCCAGGCTAGCCCCCGGCAGCAGCATCAGGAACTCCTCGCCGCCGGTGCGGCACAGCAGGTCACCCTCGCGGCAGCAGCGGCGCATCAGCTCCGCCAACCGGCGCAACACCTGGTCACCCACCTCGTGCCCGTGGCAGTCGTTTACCCGCTTGAAATGGTCGACATCCAGCACGATGGCCGCAAACGGCCGGCCTTCGGCTTCCAGCAACGACAGGCTGAACTCCAGGCTGCGGCGGTTGCCCAGGCCGGTCAGCGGGTCGGTCTGGGCGTCGCGGTTGAGCCGACCGATGCGTTCATGCAGCAGGTTCAGCCCGAACAGCAGCGCACGCTTCAACTCGGCCGCCTCGAAATACCAGGCCGGTACCCGATGCAGGCGTTCGGCAGTGCCGGCCCGATCCATCGAGCGGGCGCCGGCGGCCAGCTGCCACAGCGGCCGAGCGATGGTCATGGCCAGCCACCACAGCAGCATGCTGCCCACGAGTGCCAACGGCGCGGAGGTGCCGACCACGTTGAGGATCAGATGGCTCAGCGGCATCACCGTCTGGGTCAGCGGCTGCTGCGCCACCACGCCCCAACCGGCGCTGGGCACGGTGGCGTATCCGGCGAGCATTTCCACGCCGAGGCTGTTGGTCAATTGCCGGGTACCATTGCCCAGGCCCGCCAGCTGGTCGATCAGTGCATTGCCCTCAACCACCGTACCCACCCGCTGACTGTCGGGGTGGTACAGCAGACGGCGGTTGCGGTCGACCACGTACAGGTAGGAACCGTCCTTGTAGAAATGCTCGCCCAGCAGGCTGTTGAGAATATTGCGTTCACGCAGGTACAGGCTGCCGCCGACATACCCCAGGTAGCGGCCGTTGCTGTCGTAAATGGGTTGCGACAGCGCCACCACCAGGTTGTTGGCCGCCGAAATGTAGGGCGTCGACACCAGTGGGCGGCGCGCCTGTAGCGCCTCCTGGACACCGGGAGAATGCATGTGCCTGCCGACCAGGTGCCGCAAGGGGGCGGGAGAAACCGCCAGCAGCACCCCGTTGGCATCGATCACGAACGTGGAATTGAAGGCCATGCTCTGGCTCAGGACACGCTCGGCCTCCGCCTGCAGGGCGACGGCGTCACCCAGCTGGCGGCCTTGCACGCCCGCGCTGAACGACAGCTGTTGCAAGGCGTTGCCGATAAAAGTCTCGGTAATGCTGGCCAGCTTCATCGCATACACCCGGTTGGCTTCCAGGGCGTGGTCGATCAGCAATTGGCGTTGCACCCGGTAGCTGGCGAAATAGCTGGCGCACAGCATCACCACGGCGGTAAGGGCGCAAAGCACCAGAATGAGTGTGCGTAGATCCAGGCGCAATCCGTGCTTGGTGTGTGACAATCCTGACCTCGAGTGATCAAAAACCGGCTACGAAATGTGGGCAACATTACGCGTTATGGGCGCAGTGGGGAACTGCGTTCAGGAGCCTGCGTTTTCCAGCGCGTCCAGCTCGTCTTCAACCTGTTGCATGCGCTGCTGCGCCAAGGCCTGCACCTTTGCGTCGCGGGCCGATTCGCGCATCAGGGCAGTGAGCTTCTCGCTCAGGCGTTTGCCGGCCTCGGTGTCTTCCAGGGCGCGGGCCTTCGCCGGGTCCCGGGTTGCCTCGACGATGGTGGCGAACTCGGCATCGCTGAAGTTCTTTTCGCTGTACAGGCGGAACAGGTCCTGGCGCTGGTCCTCGACCGTCAGGTGCTTGCGCAGCACGCCCTGGATGGTCGCCTGCGACAGCTGCGGGTGCGTGCGGCCGAGCAGCGCGGCCATGCGCTCGATGTTGTGCGTGTAGGCATCCTGCAGCGGCAGCTGGGCCAGAATCTGTTCTTCGCGGGAGGGTTTCTGGTCGCAGGCGGTGAGGGCTGCAGTCAGCAGCAGGGGCAGCAGCAACTTCTGGAGGCGGGGCATGGTGTGGCCTGGTTGGGCAGTGAGTGCTGCCGATTATACGGCAGTTGTGGTCGCCAGATGGATTTTGGGGCCGCTGCGCGGCACCAGGATTTTTCAGGCAACGCGATACATCAGAACCCACCCCCCAACGGCCATTCCACCGCCAAGCGTATCTGGTCCCCATCCAGCTCCGCCTGCGCCGTATTGCCCCGATGCACGTTATGCCGCAGCGAAAACGCGGTGCCTTTGGCCTTGCCGCTCTGCACCACATAGCGTGCCTCCAGGTCGCGCTCCCAATGCTTGCCCCCCTTGCCATACCCCAGGTAGGCATACCCTCCCGCAGGGTCGACATGGGTACCGTCGATATCGAACCCACGCACGTACAACGTCGTCAGGTTCAACCCCGGCACGCCGTAGGCGCCCATGTTCAGGTCATAGCGCGCCTGCCACGACTTTTCGTTCGGCGCGTTGAAGTCCGACATCTGCACCGCGTTGGCAATGAAGATCGCCCCTCGCGTCACGTAGTCGAATGGCGTGTTGCCGTCCACCTGCTGCCAGCCCAGGCTGAAACCGTGCGGCCCATGGTCGTAACGCGAGACGAGGCTCCAGGTGGTGTTGTCGATGCGCCCGGACAGCGCCTTGCCGGTGTCGGTGGTGCGGTAAAGGTTGAGGTCGAGGGTGAGGCTGCGGCGCTTATCCAGGGCATGGCTTAGGGTGCTGCCCAGGTAATGCTGGTTCCAGCTGTCCTGGTAACGTGAGGTGTACAGGCTGCCGCTGAAGGCGGCGCCGGGGTTCCACACCACGCCGGCCAGGTCGAAGCTGTTGCCTTGGCGGCCATTGGAGTAGTTCACCACGAAGCCCTGGTCGTGGCTGGATGCATTGCGGTCGGTGTCTTCATTGAAGTGCCCGGCCACCAGCCTGAGGTCGTCGAACTCGGTGCTGTCAAGGAAGAACCCGGTCGCTGTCTCGGGTAGCAGGCGGCTGTCGGATGAACTGAACACCGGGGTCTTGACCCGTTGCTCACCGTAGGACAGCACGGTATCGGCCATGCGCAGTTTCAATGCTGCGCCGGCACGGCTGTATTCGTTCTTCGGGTGCCCCTCGTTATCCACCCCGAGCAAGCGTGCCTTGCCCACGCGCCCGCCGCCGCTGTCGAGTTGCACGCCCAGGTAGGCGTGGGCGTCGACCCCGACACCGATCAGCCCCTGGGTGAAACCGGACCGGAAGGTGCCCATCAGGCCATAGGCCCATTCCTCGGCCTTGCCGCTACGTTCATCGCGCGGCTTGTAGGCGTTGCGCCCGGCACTGTTGCGCCCGCCATGCTTGTAGTCGCGCTGGTCGAATACGCTGCGGTTGAGCAGGCTCCAGCGGCCATCCTCGACAAAACCGTTGCTTTGCGATTGGGCGGAGTCGGCCAGCGCAGGGGGCGCGAGCAGGGCGCTGGCGAGCAGCAGGGCGACAGGGCGCGGCATAGGCAGAACTTCCTGTTCAGGGGGCGTGCAAACGCAGGATGTGCGCGCCGTCGAAGGGGTCGATGAGGTAGTGGGCGTGCACGCCGAAAGTGTTCAGCAGGCGCTCGGGTGTGAGCACCTCGAGCGGTTTGCCGAGGGCGACCAGGCGGCCTTTGTCGAGCACCGCGACGCGGTCGCAGGTGAGCGCCTGATTGAGGTCGTGCAGGGCCACCAGGGTGGTTACCGGCAGGGCCTGCACCTGTTGCAACAGGCTCAGCTGGTGCTGGATATCCAGGTGGTTGGTCGGCTCGTCCAGCAGCAGCACCTGCGGCCGCTGTGCCAGGGCTCGGGCGATGTGCACCCGCTGGCGCTCGCCCCCGGACAGCGACCCCCAAAGGCGTGCGCGCAGGTGCAAAGCGTCGAGGTCGGCCAGGGCCTGCTCGACGATCGCACGGTCTTCCCGGGAGAACGGCGCCAGCACCGACAGCCAGGGGGTCCGGCCCAGGGCAACGGCATCGAACACGCTGATCGCATCGAGGGTGTCGGCCTGCTGTTCGACCAGCGCCAAGGCCTGGGCGACACGGCGGCGGGGCAACTGTGCCAGCGGTTCGCCCAGCAACTGCACGCTGCCGTTGCCTGGCTTGCGCAGCCCGGCCAGCACCTTCAGCAGCGAGGACTTGCCGGAACCGTTGGGGCCGACGACGCCCAGGGTTTCACCGGCGACAACGCTCAGTTCGATATCGCTGAGCACGGTATTGCCGGCCAGTTGCAGCCCCAGGTTCTGGCAACTCAAGGGGGCCAGCTGTAGCGCCGTCATGACCGTCATGGGCGCCCCCGGCGGCTGACCAGGATCAGCGCGAAGACCGGTGCGCCGAGCAGCGCTGTGACTACGCCCACGGGGATCACCTGGCCAGGGATCAAGATGCGCGACAGGATGTCGGCGGCAATCAGAAACAGTGCCCCGCCCAGTGCGCTGGCGGGCAGCAGGCGGCTGTGCCCGGGGCCGAGCAGCAGGCGCAGGGCATGGGGGATCACCAGCCCGACAAAACCGATGGCGCCGACGATGGACACCATCACGGCGGTCACCAGCGCCGCGCAGCTGATCAGCAGCAACTGGGTACGCCGCACCGGGATGCCCAGCGACGCCGCCGAGTCGGCACCGAAGGTGAAGGCATCCAAGGCACGGCGATGCCACAGGCACACCAACAGCCCGAACAGTACAACTGGCACGGCCAGCCACACCGAAGGCCAACGTACGCCACTGAGGTTGCCCAGCAGCCAGAACAGGATGCCGCGCGCCTGCTCGGCGGTGGCCGACATGGTGATGAGGAAGGCGGTAAGGGCGTTGAACAGTTGCGAGCCGGCGATCCCGGCAAGGATCACCTGGGCATTGTTGCTGCTGGGGCCGGCTGCCCGGGCCAGCAACAGTACCAAAGCGAACGCTGCCAGGGCGCCGATGAACGCGCCGCCGGACATGCTCAGCGCCAGGCTGCCGAAGCCCAGCAGGCCCACCAGCACCGCACCGGTCGAGGCGCCGGCAGACAGCCCCAGCAGGTAAGGCTCGGCCAACGGGTTGCGCAACAGTGCCTGGAGGATCACGCCGCAGGTGGCCAGGCCGGCGCCGCAGGCCGCGGCAACCAGGGTGCGGGGCAGGCGGTAGTTCCAGACGATGCCGGCGTCGATCGGGTCGACCGGGTAGCCGGCCTGCCACAGGTGGTTGGCCAGTACCTGGCCGACCACGCCGGGCGACAGGTTGGTTTCGCCGATGGCGGTGCCGGCCAGCAGGGCCGCCAACAGGGCGGCCAGGGCAACGGCGATGCAGGGTAGCAGGCGCATCATCACTGGGCTGCTTTGCCGCTGGCGAAGGCGGCGGCCAGTGTCTGCAGGCCGCTGAACAAGCGAATCCCGGCCTGCATGGCGTCGGCGTCGAGGATGATGATGCGGTCGTGCTTCACCGCGTCCATGTTGCGCGTCACCGGGTCGCTACGCAGGAATGCCAGCTTCTTCTGGTAGTCGTCGGCGGGGTAGCGGCGGCGGTCCATGCGGGCAATGATCAGCCAGGTGGGGTTGGCCTTGGCCAGGGTTTCCCAGCCTACGGTCGGCCATTCTTCGCTGGACTCGACCACGTTGCGCACGCCAAGGGTGCGCAGCATGAAATCGGCGACCCCCTGGCGGCCCGCCACGTAGGGGTCGATGTGCAGGTCGGCGCTGGAGAACCAGAACAGCGCCGAGGTGGCAGACAGGTCCTTGTCGGCCAATTGCGCCTTGGCACTGTCCAGGCGGCCTCTGAGCTCGGCATTCAGGGCCGTGCCACGGTCCTGCACGTCGAAGATTGCCGCCAGCTGGCTGACGCTCTTGTAGATAGTGTCGACCTGGAACGCCTGCAGGCGGGTGCCATCGGCGCCCACCAGGTTGTCCTTGCCTTCGCAGTCGGACGGCAGCAGGTAGGTGGGGATGCCCAGTTCATCGAATTGTTCGCGGGTGGCGACCGCCCCCTGGGCACCGACCATCCATTCGAACTGCACCGTCACCAGTTGCGGGCGCTTGCCCACTACCG
The DNA here is from genome assembly GCF_000814065.1 of Pseudomonas sp. C5pp. Lineage (NCBI taxonomy): Bacteria > Pseudomonadati > Pseudomonadota > Gammaproteobacteria > Pseudomonadales > Pseudomonadaceae > Pseudomonas > Pseudomonas sp. C5pp. The sequence goes on from NZ_JWLN01000018.1 coordinate 114,232, forward strand.
CCTCGAAGCTGGGCTCGTTGTCGGCCAGGCGCGGCACCTTGGCGTTCTGCACCTGGTACTCGGGCAGCACATTGTTGAACCACAGCGAGGTGGCCGCCAGTTTGTCGCCCAGCCCAAGCGCGTAGAGCATCTCGGTACTGGCCTGGCCAATGGTGACCGCGCGTTGCGGCGCCTGGGCGAAGGTTTGCGGCTTGCCGCAGTTGTCGACCGTCAGCGGGTAGTGGGTGGCAGCAGCCTGGGCCAGGCCGGTGAGGCCGAGGCCGGCGAGCAGGGTGGCAAAACGGGGCAGCATGCTGGGCGATCTCCTATCGGACAGTTCGGGTGAGGAACGCACGGACAGGCATCGCCGAGCCCCAGCTGGCGGCAGGGGCAACACTGATGGCCAATCCCGGACACCCCGCCGGTTGGTGAATGTAGGCCGGCAGGTCTCCTGACTGGTGCGTCATGGCCTGGCTCCGGCCTTCCCGGGTTCGTGGCCCAGTGGCATTGATGGAGCAGGCTCGGCACCTACAGTTGCGGGGGCAGTTCCGTTTGGCCCGAATTGGCGGGCCTGGGATTCCCTATTGATTCCGTGGTGGAAACCGGCGGCCGGCATGGTAGACCATCGTGCCGCCGGGTGAAAACGCTTTTCAGAAGTACTTCAGCCAGGTGATGTCGCGCCGCCGCGCCTTCAGGAGGGCGAACCAGCGCACCGGCAGGTACAGCGAAACTGCCAGCAGCACTGCCCCCAGCCACACCGCGGCGATGCCATCGAAGCCGAAGTAGTCGCCATGGTTGCGGCCGAACAGCGCCACGCTGGCCAGGTACAGCAGCTTCAGCACATACAGGTGCAGCAGGTAGAAGAACATCGGTGCCGCGCCGAACACCGCCAGGGCACTGATCCAGCGGGCCTGGCCGGCGCGTTCGAAGGCGCGCAGCAACAGCAGGCCACAGCCCAGGGTCAGGGCCAGGAACAGCAGCGATGGCGGGTACTTGGTGATGTTGAAGAAGCTCATCAGGGTTTGCGTGACGGTCGGGTAAGCGCTCCACGGCGCCTCGCCGTAGCCGTTGACCACGCGCAGCACGACAAAGCCCAGCAACGCGATCAGCCCGGCCAGCAGCAGGCGATGCTGACGCTGGCCGGCCTCGCTCGCGCGGGCGAACCAAGGGCCCAGGCCGTAGCCCAGGGCGATGACACCGATCCACGGCAGCACCGGGTAGGAGGTGCGCAGGCGCAGGCTTTCGGAGAACTCCAGCCAGCCCCGGTCATGCAGGATCGCCCATGGCACGTGCAGGGCGGATTCGCCCCCGAAGTGCAGGCCATCGAGCAGGTTGTGGCCGGCGATGATGATTGCGCCCACGGCGATCAGGGCGGCACGTGGCAACCACACCAGCAGCGACAGGGCGATCATGCTCACGCCGATGGCCCAGATCACCTGCAGGTAGATGACGCTGGGCGGCAGCTGGAAGGTCCAGGCGAAATTGACCAGGGTGAACTCCAGCACCACCAGGAACAGCCCGCGCTTGAACAGGAACGCCGAGACATCGCCGCGGCCCTGGTGTTTCTCGCCGTACAGCCAGGCTGAAAGGCCGGTCAGCAAGACGAACACCGGCGCGCACAGATGGGCCAGGGTGCGGCTGAAGAACAGCGTGGGCTCGGTGGTATCAATGGCCATCGGGTCACTGACCTGGCGGTGCAGAAAGAAGGTTTCACGAACGTGGTCCAGGAGCATGAACAGGATTACCAGGCCGCGCAGGGCGTCGATGCTCTGCAGGCGCTGGGTGAGCAGGGTGGGGGTGGCACTGGCGCTTGTCATGGGAGGTCGCTGATAGGAATGGATGTCAACTGAAACGTTATCTTATAACTAAAGCGTGACGGGGCGGTAGATGTTTTTGTGCTACCTGTGCCGGCCTCTTCGCGGGTAAACCCGCTCCCACAGGTACCTCACCGTATTTGAATTCTGTGATATCCCTGTGGGAGCGGGTTTACCCGCGAAGAGGCCGGTGCAGGCAGTTCAGATCAGAAGCTGTAATCCACCGTCGCAAAGTACGACCGTGGCATCCCCATCAGCCACTGCTGGCCACTGAACGCCGACTGCACATACTCACGGTTGAACAGGTTGTTCAACTGCAACCCTAGCCGCACATCCGGCAACACCTGCCAGCCGATGTCGGCATCCACCACGGTGTAGCCGGGGGCGCTCTGGGTGTTGGCGGTATTGGCATAGCGCTCGTCCACATAACGCGCGCCAATGCCGGCCTTTAGCCGCTGGCCGAAGCCTTTGCTCAGCCACAGGTTGGCGGTACGCCGCGGGACATTGGCCGGGCGATTGCCCGCACGGTCCTGCGCCACGCCGCCGACCATTTCGTTGAAGTCGTCGTACCTTGCGCGCACGATCGCCGCATTGGCCGACACCTGCCACTGGTGCGCCAGCGCCAGTTCCAGGGTTGCCTCCAGGCCGTCGGACGTCTGCTGGCCAGCCTGTTGCTTCTCGTGGGTGATCGGGTCATCCACCAGCAGCTTCTTCTTGACGATGTGGTAGGCCGCCAATGTCCATTCGCCACGCCCTTCCCAGAAGCGCTGCTTCAGGCCCACTTCGGTCTGCCTGGCTTCGGTCAGGTCGTAGTGCATCTGGTTGGCGCTGAGGCTGATGAGGTTGTCGACCCCATCCTCGCTAGTGGAGTACTGGCCATACAGCGACAGGTCGTCGCTGACCGCAAACACCAGCCCGGCACGCCAGTTGCCGCCTTGCAGGCTGCGGTCGCTGCGGCTGTCGGTGGTCAGTTTTTCCTGGTCGATGTGGTTCTGGTCGCGACGCACGCCGGTGACCAGCGACAGGCGATCGCTCAACTGCAGGCGGTTTTCGGCAAACAGGGCAAAGGTGTGGGTGGTGGACAGCGTTTGCGGGCGTAACGGCGAGGCGCTGTGGAACCAGCCTGGTTGCGGCTGCCACGGGGCGACGTAGTCCCCGCCCACATCGTTGTAGGGCGCGTTGCTGTCGACGTTGAAGCGGATCTTGTTGTACTCGGCGCCGACCACGGTCTTGCTGGCCAGGCCAAACAGCCTGTGGTCGAGGGTGAAGGCCTGTCGGTCGCCGAACTGTTCCTGGTTGTGTTTGATCTGCAGATAGCTGCCGCGCAGCAACTGCTGGCGCCCTGCATCCCAGCTGTACTCCTCGGCATTGCGCCAGTGACGGCGGCTCTTGATGTAGTACAGCTGGTTGCTGGCGCTGAGGTGATCGTTCAACGTCCAGTCGGTATTCAGGCGGGTCCATTCATCGACGTAATGCTGCACGTCGTCCTGCACGTTGTAGTTCTTCTTGCGCAGGCTGCTGCGGTAGTGGCCGTCGATCAGCGGGGAGCCGTAGTAGTTGGCAGGCTGCGCATCGCCACGGTCGTGAGCGAGGGTGAAGCTGAGGTCGTCGCTGGCATCGAAGCGCAGCGCGGCGCTCAGCGCCAGGCTGCGTGACGGGGTGCGGTCGACCCAACCGTTACCGGTTTGCTGGTTCAGGGCCAGGCGGTAGCTCAGGCGCTCACCGAGGCTGCCGCCGCTGTCCAGGCCGAGCTGCTGGCGGTCCCACGAACCGTAGCCCAGGCGCAGGTGGTTGCGTACCTCGCCGGCAAACGGCTTTTTCGGGATCACGTTGACCACCGCCCCGGTGGCGCCTTCGCCATACAGCACCGAGGCCGGGCCGCGAATGACATCGATGCGCTCGACCATCCACGGGTCGACCGGGAACGTCTGGGTGCCGGCACCGGTGTACAGGCGTGCGCCGTCGAACAAGGTCATCACCGAGCCGTGCCCGGTAAAACCGCGGGCGGACAACCCCGTGCCGCCGTCGCCTGGTGAGCCGATGTAGCTGATGCCTGGTGAGCGGGTCACCGCGTCTTGCACGGTGAGGTTGTTGCGCTGCTGGATCTGCTCGGCGCTGATGCTGCTGGTGCTGGCCGGTGTCTCCAGGGCGCTGAGGCCCAGGCGCGAACCAGCCTGGGTCGGTGTGGCCAGGTCGATGGCGTGGCTGTCGAGCGTGTCGGTGATGGCCGTGGAGGGCAGGGCCAGTGGTTGTCGCTCGAGGTCATCGGCCAGGGCCGGCAGGGAAACGGCCAGGCAGGCCGCCAAGGGGTGAAGCTTGAAGATACGGGACATGTCGTTCCACTACTGCAGGAATGAATGGATCCCGGTGGAAAACACGCAAAGGCGCACCGTGCACGCAGGCGCACGCACGGATACCGGCCTGCGCCCGCCCACCGCGGGTTGCCAAGTGAAGCTCCAGGCCGGTCTCCGGGCTTGCGAGGGGCATGAAACCTTCACCTTCCCATGCAAGTGCACAGTGGTATCTCGAAGGGTTCGCTCGCTTACCGTTGCGGGGGCAGCGCCGGACTTGTCGTGGGCAACACGACGCACCGGCTTCCCGTTTCACCCTGCGCGCGGCGGCGCAGGGCACCTGAAACTGGCGGGCATATGACCATTGAAACGCGGGAGGCGTCAAATCTGCCTGCTACCAATGAAACAACTCTCGTCGCGCCCCCTCGGTAATCGCCACGATCCCCGGGTGCTTGACCTTGCGCTCTACCGAAATGGCATAGAACGACTCGTGCACCGCCTCGGTCTGCCCGATCAGCTCCACGCCATATTGGCGGCACACCTCCTCGGCGATCACGCTGGGAGCGACGAAGATGCCGCTGCCCGACTGCCCGAATGCCTGCATCAAGGCACTGTCATCGAACTCGCCCACGATTCGTGGCTGCACCTGCTGCTCACCCAGCCAGCGCAGCAGGCGGCTGCGTACCACGGTTTCCTGCCCGGGGATAAGCAATGGCGCATCCTGCAGGCAGGCGGGGAAGGGGCCTTCCAGGCGGTGTGCCAGCGCCGGGGTGGCGAAGAAGCTCAACCCGCATTCGCCCAGTTTCTGGCTATAGCCCTTGATGTCCAGGTGGCTGGGCATGGGGCTGTCGGAAATCACCAGGTCCAGGCGCTGGATCGCCAGGTCGGCCAGCAGCCGTTCGAGCTTGTCTTCGCGGCAGTTGATGCGCAGCACGTCGTCCAGCTCCATGGTCGGTGCCAGCAGGCGGTAGACGATGGACTTGGGTACCACGTCCGCCACACCCACGCGGAACAGGATCTGCTCCTGCGGGCCGGCCCGCAGCATGGCCTCCAGTTCGCTTCCCAGCTGGAACATCTGCTCGGCATAGATCAGCGTCTGGCGCCCGGTTTCGGTCAGTTCCAGCTGGCGCCCCACGCGCTGGAACAACTCCAGGCCGTAGGTCTGTTCGAACAGGCTGATCTGCCCGCTGATGGTTTGCGGGGTCAGGTTCAACTGTTCGCTGGCGCGGGCGATGCTGCCGGTCTTGGCCACGGCCCAGAAGTAGTGCAACTGCCGATAGTTGAGCATCGGTATCGTTCCGGATTCGTAAAAACCGAAGTATAACCGCTGAAAATACGAATTTTCCGGATGTGTTGCACTCTTTAGAATGCGACTCCATCAGGCGCCGTGTGCGCCGCCGGAACATGAAAAGCGAGGAACCCATGCTGCAACTAAAATCCATCGGCACGCCGCTGGTGCTGGCCTTGGCCCTGTTCACCCTGGCCGGTTGCGAGCAGGCCGAGAAATCCGCCCAGCAGATGCTCGACCAGGCCGCGCAGTCGGCCAAGCAGGCCATCGACGACACCAACAAGGCCGCACAGCAGGCGTTGAGCGAGGCCATCGGCAGCGAAGGGCAAAAGCCCAAGGACGCCGACAACAAAGAAGACACCCAGGAAATCTGACCCCAACCGCTGCTGCAGGATTTGAACAATGGAATACTTGCTGGAACTCGTCGCTAGCCCTACCGCCTGGGTTGCCCTGGCTACGCTGGTGGCCATGGAAGTCGTGCTGGGCATCGACAACCTGATCTTCATCTCCATCCTGACCAACAAGCTGCCGGTGGAATACCGCTCCAAGGCGCGCCGTATCGGTATCAGCATGGCCCTGGTCATGCGCCTGGCCTTGCTCAGCACGGTGGCCTGGATCGTCCAGCTGACCGACCCGGTGTTTGAAGTGTTCGGCAATGCCTTCTCCTGGAAGGACGTGATCCTGATTGCCGGTGGCCTGTTCCTGCTGTGGAAGGCGACCAAGGAAATCCACGAGAACGTCGACCCGCACGGGGCCAAGGAAGAAGCCAAGGTGTCGTCGACGGTTACCCTGGGCTTTGCCGCGGCGATCTTCCAGATCCTGCTGCTGGACATCGTCTTCTCGGTCGACAGCATCATCACCGCCGTGGGCATGACCGAGCACCTGCCTATCATGATCATTGCCGTTATCACTGCCGTGATCGTCATGATGGTGGCCGCCGACCCGTTGGCCAACTTCATCAACGACAACCCGACCGTGGTGATGCTGGCCCTGGGCTTCCTGATCATGATCGGCATGACGCTGATCGCCGAAGGTTTCGGCGCCCATGTACCGAAGGGGTATGTGTACGCGGCCATGGCCTTCTCGACGGCGATCGAGATCCTCAACATCCTGGCCCGTCGGGCGCGGTTGAAGCGTGAGGCGGCTGAAGGTTGATGTGAAAAAGCGGGGCGCTTGCGCCCCGTTCGCGGGTGAACCCGCTCCCACAGGTCCCCGCCGTTTCTGAAGGCAGTGCAGGACCTTGTGGGAGCGGGTTCACCCGCGAATGGGCCTCGGAAATCTCTGAATCAGTGCACCCCGGCATGCCGCCGCGACCGGCGCACAGGCTGTGGCTTGGCGGGGGCCTGCGGTGGCAGGTGGTGGTGGGAATGACGCCGCACGATACGCAGTACACCCCATAGCATGGCGGCTGCAACGCTCAGCCACATGCCAACCAGCATGAGGATTGCCATGGTCAGGCTCATCTGTGCCTCCATCTCTACGGGCCGCGTTCGGTCGCCGACGCTGGCCTTCCAGACACTGCTTTAGTCTAGTCTTTCGCCTGTGACGTTCCATTGACCAAAGGTCTATTGCTTGGTCCGATTTGCTCCTAAGCGGTGTCGGACTATACCCGCGCCGCTGTCCGACCTATGATCGGTGGCCAGAGCCGGGCGCTGCCTGCCCGGCGTTGGAGCAAGCGAGTGTCCATGCAGCAACCTTCCTTCAAGACCATCCCTCGTCGGCTGCTGGCTGCCTGCCTGGTTGCAGCCAGCCTGGCCGGTTGCGCCAGCGCACCCTCCGGCAACCTCAAGGGCCTGCCGCAGCGGGTCGAGATCAGCAGCGTGCCGTTCTACCGTGGCAACGCCAACCACAGCGGGGCCATGGCATTGGCGGCGGTGCTGTCGCAACAGGGGGCTCCGATCACGCCGGGGCTGCTGGACAAGCCGCTGAACCTGCCGCAGGGCGCCGAGGCGCTGGACACCGGCATCCCCCGGGTGGCGCGCGACTACGGCATGGTGGTGTATCCGCTGGACAAGCAGCTGGACGCGCTGTTGACCCAGGTGGCGGCGGGCAACCCGGTGCTGCTGCGTTACGAGGATGGTTCGGCCTGGTGGAGCGAGCCGCGCTACGCCGTGCTGATCGGCTACGACCGCTACAAGCAGCGGGTGCTGTTGCGCTCGGGCATGCACCGGCGGCAGTTGATGGCGTTCGATGACTTTGCCTCGGCGTGGGCGAAGCTTGGGAGCTGGGCGGTGCTGGTGCAGCCACCTCGGCAGCTGCCAGCCCAGGTGGACCGCCAGCGCTGGTTGCAGGCTGCCGATGAACTGGCCCGGGCGGGGCAGGAGATTGCGGCGAAGCAGGCTGTGAGTAGCCTGAACAAATAGCTTTGTCTGTACCGGCCCTTTCGCGGGTAAACCCGCTCCCACAGGAAACCCGCTGCCCTCAGGTCCAGTGATGT
>NZ_JWLN01000019.1:0-113151 GCF_000814065.1 Pseudomonas sp. C5pp
CCTCCCTCCGCAAGACCTCTGCTCGGCCTCCTGAAGTCGCGAAGATCAAGATCAAGATCAAGATCAAGATCAAGAGCAAGAGCAGGGCTTGTCTTCACAGGCGGTGCTTGGACCACGTCGCGCGATGCGCGACAATAGCGATCATTTGCGGAGTCCCCCATGACCGATTTCACCCCTGACGCCATCCTCGACGCCACCGGCCTGAACTGCCCGGAACCGGTAATGATGCTGCACCAGCACGTGCGCAACCTGGCCGCTGGCGGCCTGCTCAAGGTCATCGCCACCGACCCCTCGACCCGCCGCGATATCCCCAAGTTCTGCAACTTCCTCGGCCACGAACTGCTGCAGCAGCAGGAAGACGCCGGTACCTTCCTGTACTGGATCCGCAAGAAAGCCGACTGAACCGCTCTGGAACACGCCCGGCGTTGCGCCTACACTGCGTTCCCCAGACAGGAGAGCGCCATGCTGATAGTTGCCGACGAGAACATCCCGCTGCTCGATGCCTTCTTCCAGGGTTTCGGCGAAATCCGCCGTTACCCCGGCCGAAGCCTCGATGCCGCCAGCGTAAGGGACGCCGAGATTCTACTGGTGCGCTCGGTGACCAAGGTCGACCGCCAGTTGCTCGAAGGCAGCCGCGTGCGCTTCGTCGGCACCTGCACCATCGGCACCGACCACCTCGACCTGAACTACTTTGCCGAAGCCGGCATCCACTGGAGCAGCGCACCGGGCTGCAATGCCCGCGGCGTGGTCGATTACGTGCTGGGCTGCCTGCTGACCCTGGCAGAACTGGATGGCGTCGCACTGCCCGAGCGCGTGTATGGCGTGGTGGGCGCGGGTGAGGTGGGTGGCCGCCTGGTGCGGGTGCTGCACGGCCTGGGCTGGAAGGTACTGGTATGCGACCCGCTGCGCCAGGCCGCCGAGGGCGGTGACTACGTCAGCCTCGAGACCATCCTGCAACAGTGCGATGTCATCAGCCTGCACACCCCCTTGCAGCGTGGCGGCGAGCACCCGACCTGGCACCTTCTGGGCCAGGCGCAGCTGGCGCAGTTGCGCCCCGGTGCCTGGCTGGTCAACGCCAGCCGTGGCCCTGTAGTGGACAACGCCGCCCTGCGCGAATTGCTGCTGGACCGCGAAGACCTGCATGCGGTGCTGGATGTGTGGGAGGGTGAGCCGCAGGTCGACCTGCAACTGGCCGACCTGTGCACATTGGCTTCGCCGCACATTGCCGGCTACAGCCTCGACGGCCGCCAGCGTGGTACGGCGCAGATCTACCAGGCGCTGTGCCGCTTCCTCGGTGTGGATGAACAGGTGCAACTGGCCGACCTGCTGCCCCGGCCGCCGCTGGCGCAGATCGAACTGGATGCCAGCACCGACCCGGCCTGGGCCTTGGCCACCCTTTGCCGCGCAGTGTACGACCCACGCCGCGACGATGCCGATTTCCGCCGCAGCCTCAGCGACGACCCGCAGCAGCAGCGTGCAGCGTTCGACCAGTTGCGCAAGCAGTACCCGCCACGGCGCGAGATCGAGGGGCTGGCGGTGCGCTTGCGCGGGGAGTCGCCGCAGTTGGCGCAGCTGGTCAGTGCCTTGGGTGGGGTGTTGGTCTGACAGCCTTTTGAAAGCTGTGCCGGCCTCTTCGCGGGTAAACCCGCTCCCACAGGTAGCCCGCTGACCTCAAGGCTTGTGTTGTCCCTGTGGGAGCGGGTTTACCCGCGAAAGGGCCGGTACAGGATTCAGGCAAATAAAAACCCGGCGCAAGCGCCGGGTTGCAAGGAATTCGCCGATCAACCTTTACGTACGCGCTCTACCCGGCTTTCTTCCAGGGCCTTGCAGGCCTTCTGGATCATCTGCTCGGTGATCGGTACTTCGCGCCCCTGGGCATCGATGATCGAACCGCACACCTGCGGCTGAGGGGTAGTCCGGGGCTTCTGGTTGTCGCTGCCATGCTGCAAGCTCATGTATTGTCTCCTCATCAGGTTCAAGCGCAGGTTAACCCTGTGCCGTGACTGGCCTGTGACAGTACCTGCAGGGTCACGGCAGGCACAGTCCAACAGAAACGGCAGTAAAGCTCCATAGCCTGGTTAGACCGATAGGCTATAGCAACCCTGCAAGGGTTCCACAGGCGCGGATGAGTGGTAGGCTGCGGTTTCCCACCATTGTGGTCAGCGCCATGCCCGAATCGGTTTCCCCACGTCAACGCCGCGCCTTGCGCCTGGGTTGGCAGTTTGTCCGTCCTTACCGTCGCCAGGTGCTGCTGGCCTTGCTGGCCCTGGTAGTCACCGCCGCCATCACCCTGTCCATGGGCCAGGGCATCCGCCTGCTGGTGGACCAGGGCTTCATGACCCGCTCCGCGCATCAGCTCAACCAGACCATCGGCCTGTTCCTGCTGCTGGTGTTGGCCCTGGCGGTGGGTACCTTCAGCCGCTTCTACCTGGTGTCGTGGATCGGCGAGCGCTGCGTGGCCGATATCCGTCGAGCCGTATTCGACCACCTGATCGGCTTGCATCCCGGGTTTTTCGAAGACAACCGCAGCTCCGAGATCCAGTCGCGCCTGACCGCCGACACCACCTTGCTGCAATCGGTAATCGGCTCTTCGCTGTCGATGTTCCTGCGCAACGCGCTGATGGTCATCGGTGGTGTGGTGTTGCTGTTTATCACCAATCCCAAGCTCACCAGCATCGTGGTGGTGGCCCTGCCGCTGGTGCTGGCGCCGATTCTGCTGTTTGGCCGCCGGGTACGCAGCCTGTCGCGGCAGAGCCAGGACCGGGTGGCCGATGTGGGCAGCTATGTGGCCGAGACCCTCGGGCAGATCAAGACCGTGCAGGCCTACAACCACCAGGCGCATGACCGCCAGCTGTTCGCCGGCACGGTCGAAGCGGCGTTTGCCGTGGCCCGGCAGCGGATTGCCCAACGTGCCTGGCTTATCACCCTGGTGATCGTGCTGGTACTGGGAGCGGTAGGGGTGATGTTGTGGGTTGGCGGCATGGACGTGATCGCCGGGCGCATTTCCGCCGGCGAACTGGCCGCCTTCGTGTTCTACAGCCTGATCGTAGGCAGCGCTTTCGGCACCCTCAGCGAGGTGATCGGCGAGTTGCAAAGGGCGGCGGGCGCCGCCGAGCGCATTGCCGAACTGTTGGCGGCGCGCAGTGCAATCCTGCCGCCCGCCGTGGCGCAGGTGCTGCCGCAGCAGCGGGCCAGTGGGCGTATCGAACTGCAGCAGTTGGTGTTCGCCTACCCGTCACGGCCCTCGGTGGCGGCTGTCGATGGCCTGAGCCTGACCATCGAGCCGGGGCAGACCGTGGCACTGGTGGGCCCGTCGGGGGCGGGCAAGTCGACCTTGTTCGATTTGTTGCTGCGCTTCTACGACCCCCAGCAGGGGTGCATCCTTCTCGATGGCAAGGCGATCACCGAACTTGACCCCGATCACCTGCGCCAGCAGTTCGCCCTGGTGGCACAGAACCCCTCGCTGTTTCGCGGCACGGTCGAGGCCAACATCCGCTATGGCCGGCCCGAGGCGACCCTGGCCGAGGTCGAGGCAGCCGCCCGGGGTGCCCATGCCGACGCATTCATCCGGCAATTGCCGCAGGGCTACCAGACGCCGCTGGGCGAGGGCGGCATCGGCTTGTCCGGCGGGCAGCGGCAGCGCCTGGCCATTGCCCGTGCGTTGCTGGTCGATGCGCCGATCCTGTTGCTGGACGAAGCCACCAGCGCACTCGACGCACAAAGCGAACACCTGATCCAGCAGGCGCTGCCCAGCCTGATGGCCGGGCGCACCACACTGGTGATCGCCCATCGTCTGGCTACAGTCCAGCATGCCGACCGTATCGCGGTCATCGACAAGGGCCGGCTGGTGGCGGTGGGGACGCATCGCCAGTTGATCGAAGAGAGCCCGCTTTATGCGCGGCTGGCGGCCTTGCAGTTCAACACGGGGTAGCTTGCAGTGGCCTTGTAACATTTCTGTAGTATTTGCCTGAGAGTATCTAGCTCAACTGTTGCGTAAGTGCTCGACCTGGCTGCCATTGCTTGATGGCAGCCTTTTTTTGGCCTGCCCGCAATCGGGCTGCGTTGCGCCTTGTTGCCAGCTTGCGCGGCCCTCCGGTCTTCCTCCTGCTTTCCGAGATCCAAGATGTTGCGTAAATCCCTCAGAGTGCAAATTCTCTCCCTGCTCGGCGGCAGTCTGGTGGCGATGTTGCTGATCGCCCTGGTGTGCTTCCAGTTCCTTTCGTCCAGCGTGCGCGGCTATGCCGAGTTGGTCGATGGGCCGCTGCGGGCCTCGCAATTGATCGACGAAGCCAACCTGCAGTTCAAGATCCAGGTGCAGGAATGGAAGAATGTGCTGTTGCGCGGGCGCCAGCCGACTGACATGGACAAGTACTGGCAGCAGTTCCAGGCTCGCGAGCAGCAGGTGCAGCAACTGCTCGGGCAATTGATCGACAGCAGCGACGCCAGGCTCAAGGCGCCGCTGCAGCAACTGCGTGACAGCCACCGGCAGTTGGGCCAGGCCTATGCGCAGGGTCGCCAGGCATTCCTGGCGGCGGGCGGCGACCCGGTGGCCGGCGACCAGGCGGTCAAGGGCGTGGACCGCGCCGTCAGCGAGCAGATGAGCGAACTGGTCGAGCAACTGCGTGCCGAAGCCCGTCAGCACGCCGCCAGCCTGAGTGCCGGTGCCGAGCGCACGGTATGGCTGGGTCTGCTGGTGATGCTGGCTTCGGCCGTGTTGGTGGGGCTGCTCAGCCTGTGGCTGGTCAACCGCAGCCTGATCGAACCGATCCGCCAGTTGATCGAGTATGTCGCGCAGCTGAGCCAGGGCCGCTTTGCCGCCCGGGTAGACAGCCGCCGTGAGGACGAACTGGGCCGCCTGGCGCGGGCCGCCAACACCCTGCGCGATTTCCTCGCCGACACGGTCGGCCGGCTGCAGGACAACGCCCAGGAACTGGAAGGGGCCAGCGGCCAGCTGCGCAGCATCGCCGGCGACATGGCCCGTGGTACCCACGACCAGTTTCAGCGCACCGACCAGGTGGCCACGGCCATGCACGAGATGTCCGCCACCGCCCAGGAAGTCGCCCGCCACGCCGCCGAGGCCGCCCGCGCGGCGGACGATGCCGACCACAGTGCCCAGGCGGGCGAGCAGGTGATGCAGCAGACCATCGACATCATCGGCGCGGTCAACCGCGAAATTGCCGGCACGGCGGCGGTGATTCGCGACCTTGAGCATGACAGCGCGCGCATTGGCAAAGTCCTTGAAGTGATCCGCGGCATTGCCGAGCAGACCAACCTGCTGGCGCTCAACGCGGCCATCGAAGCGGCCCGTGCCGGCGAGGCCGGGCGAGGTTTTGCGGTCGTCGCCGATGAAGTGCGCAGCCTGGCCCAGCGCACGGCGGCGTCGATCGCCGAGATCCACCAGATCATCGAGGCGGTGCAGTCGGGGGCGGTGGAGGCGGTCAAGGCCATCGAAAGCGGCCAGCAGCGCAGCGAGGAGGGTGCCGAGCAGGTGCAGCAGGCCGGGCAGATGCTGCAGCGCATCACCCTGGCAGTGGAAGCGATCCGCGACATGAACCGGCAGATCGCCACGGCGGCCGAAGAGCAGACCAGCGTGGCCGAGGACATCTCCTGCAACCTGATCGAAATCACCCGCATCGCCACGGCCAACCAGCAGGCGGTGCAGCATACCGAACAGGCGGGGCAGCGCCTGCATGGGTTGTCGGGGCAGCTGGGTGAAGTCACCTCCCGCCTCAGCGCCTGACGCGGCTCTTGTGGGAGCGGCGCCAGGTTGGCTACTGGGGAAACCCGCCACTTCCACTGCTTCATTCCATGCTCTCTGGCGGATTGCCGCCATCTACCCCGTCGCCCGCCCCCTGTATTCACTGCTCCAGTCCCAGTTGGCACGTTCCCTGCTCAAGGCGGCGCGCGTGTATACAACAACTGGATAACATCAATGAAGAAATTCCTGCTGACGTTCCTCTGCCTGGGCGTCATCGGCTGCTCCAAACCCGCGGAACCGGAAAAGACCGTCGACGTGCTGCTGATCGGCGGTGGCATCATGAGTGCCAGCCTGGGTACCTACCTCACCGAGCTGGAGCCCTCCTGGAAGATCGACGTCTACGAGCGCCTGGACCAGGTGGCCGAAGAAAGCTCCAATGCCTGGAACAACGCCGGCACCGGTCACTCCGCGTTCTGCGAGTTGAACTACACCAGTGTGGGCAAGGACGGCAATATCGATATCAGCAAGGCCGTGGGGGTCAACGAGCAGTTCGAGGTTTCCAAGCAGTTCTGGGCCTACCAGGTCGAGCAGGGCGTGCTGAGCAACCCGAAGTCGTTCATCAACAACGTGCCGCACATGAGTTTTGTCTGGGGTGACGACAACGTCGCCTTCCTGCACAAGCGCGTCGACGCCCTGCAGCACAGCTCGCTGTTCCGCGGCATGGAAATCTCCGAAGACCACGAGCAGATCCGCAAGTGGGCGCCGTTGGTGATGGAGGGCCGGGACCCGGGGCAGAAGGTCGCCGCCACGCGCATGGCCATCGGTACCGACGTGAACTTTGGCGAAATCACCCGCCAGTTGTTCGCGGCGATGACCCGCAACCCCAATGTGTCGCTGAACCTGCGCCATGAGGTGCGTGACATCGTGCGCAACGACGACGGCACCTGGCATGTGCGGGTGGCCGATCTGGCCAACGGCGGCGAGGAAAAGGCCGTCAACGCCCGCTTCGTGTTCATCGGTGCCGGTGGTGGCGCGCTGAAGCTGCTGCAGAAGTCGGGCATCCCTGAAGCCGAAGGCTATGCCGGCTTCCCGGTCGGTGGTCAGTTCCTGATGACCGACAACCCCGACCTGGTCGCCCGCCACCAGGCCAAGCTGTACGGCAAGGCCTCGGTTGGCGCGCCGCCGATGTCGGTACCGCACCTGGACACGCGGATGATCGATGGCAAGCAGGTGCTGCTGTTCGGCCCGTTCGCCACCTTCTCCACCAAGTACCTCAAGCACGGCTCGCTGCTGGACATGTTCGCCTCGCTGAACAGCCACAACGTGCTGCCGATGGTCAATGCCGGTATCGACAACATCGACCTCAGCACCTACCTGATGGGGCAGCTGATGCTCAGTTTCGATGACCGCATGAACGCGCTGCGCGAGTACTTCCCCAACGCCAAGAACGAAGACTGGAAGCTGCTGCAGGCCGGCCAGCGGGTGCAGGTGATCAAGAAGGACCCGGTCCTGGGCGGTGTGCTGCAGTTCGGTACTGAAGTGGTGGCGGCGCAGGACGGCAGCATCGCTGCGTTGCTGGGAGCTTCGCCGGGGGCCTCGACAGCGGCGCCGATCATGCTGACCGTGCTGGAAAAGACCTTCAAGGACCGTATCCAGTCGCCAGCCTGGCAGGCCAGGCTCAAGGAAATCGTGCCGAGCTATGGGCAAAAGCTGAACAACAACCTGGCGCTGACCAACCAGACCCGGGCATGGAGCAGCGAGCGCCTGCAGTTGCTGTATGTGCCGGTGGAGGCCGAGGTGTCGCACTGACCTGCACAAATTGCTGGGGGCTGCCTTGCAGCCCTTTCGCGACACAAGGCCGCGCCCGCAAGGGGGGGCGCGCTGGGGCCGGGCAACTTTTCAACGCACAACAAAAAGCCCGCACAAGGCGGGCTTTTTGATGAGGATTTGGTCGGAGAGACAGGATTCGAACCTGCGGCCTTCTCGTCCCGAACGAGACGCGCTACCTGGCTGCGCTACACTCCGATGAAGGAAATCCTACTGCATACTTTTTTTGCACGCAAGCCCTTGTTGTTAAAAGGGCCTTTGCAAAAAACAGGCTGCGATCAGAGCTCTTTGACGGTGCGGATCTGGTCCTTGTTCAGGCGCGTGCGCTTGCCGTCCAGCTGCTCGAATTCGTAGAAGCCCGAGTCTTCATCGTACTTCGGTGTGTCGGTGGCCTGGATTTCGCGACCGTCGTTCAGGGTAATGACGGTTGGCGATGCGCAGCCAGCGAGCGCGCCCAGGCCCAGGGCGAGCAGGAAGGCGGGTAGGGTCCGTTGAATCATCGTGTTTCTCCAGTGCGATGGTGCTAGATGACATTAAGACGCAGGGCGTCCACGCAAGTTCCGTCTACAGTGCAGCATAGCGGCAAACCTGTGGCATTGATCGAGGGCAAGGGCCACGGGCGTCAAGCTGTGATGGGCGCGTGCTGTGTTATAACTGCGGCCATCCCATCTTCTTGTGACGGACCCCCATGAAAGCCAAGGCAGATACCCCCTTCGTGCCGCTGAACATCGCCGTGCTCACAGTCAGCGACACCCGCACCTTCGACACCGATACCTCCGGCCAGATGTTCGTCGACCGCCTGAGCGCGGCTGGCCATCGCCTGGCCGAGCGCGTGCTGCTGAAAGACGACCTGTACAAGATTCGCGCCCAGGTCGCCACCTGGATTGCCGATGACAGCGTGCAGGTGGTGCTGATCACCGGCGGCACCGGCTTTACCGGCCGCGACAGCACGCCCGAGGCCGTGGCCTGCCTGCTGGACAAGCAGGTAGAAGGCTTTGGTGAGCTGTTCCGGCAGATTTCCGTGGCTGACATCGGCACCTCCACCGTTCAGTCGCGCGCCCTGGCCGGGCTGGCCAACGGTACCCTGGTGTGCTGCCTGCCGGGTTCGACCAACGCGGTGCGCACCGGTTGGGACGGTATCCTCGCCGAGCAGCTGGATGCCCGCCATCGCCCGTGCAACTTCGTGCCGCATCTGAAGCAGGCAGCGGCCTGCGACAGCCGTGGCTGAGGTTACCCAGGCCCGGCCGCTGATGCCGGTAGAGCAGGCCTTGGAGCAGTTGCTGGCATTGGCCGAAGCGGCACCGATCCGTGACACCGAGAACCTGCCACTGGCCGAGGCCGAAGGCCGTGTGCTGGCCACCCACCTGGTGGCCTCGCTCGACCTGCCGCCTTGGCCGAACAGCGCCATGGACGGTTACGCCCTGCGCCTGGCCGACTGGCAGGGCGAACCGCTGCCGGTCAGCCAGCGGATTTTCGCCGGCCATGCGCCGCAGCCGCTGCAGCCGGGTACCTGCGCACGCATCTTCACCGGGGCGCCGCTGCCCGAAGGTGCCGACTGCGTCGAAATGCAGGAAAACACCGAAGTGGCGGAGGATGGGCGGGTACGCTTTCTCGAAGTGCTGAAGACCGGGCAGAACATTCGTCCCCAGGGCCAGGAAACCCGCAAGGGCGAACAGGTGATGAGCGCCGGCACCCGGCTGGGGCCGATCGAGCTGGGCCTGGCCGCGACCTTGGGCCACGGCCGGCTGGATGTGGTGCGCAAGGTGCGGGTGGCGGTGTTGTCCACCGGTGACGAACTGGTCGAACCTGGCCTGCCGCTGGGGCCGGGGCAGATCTACAACAGTAACCGCCGACTGCTGGTCAGCTGGTTGCAGCGGCTGGGCTGCGAGGTGGTCGATGCGGGCATCCTGCCGGATGACCTGGCACGCACCCGCACCAGCCTGGCCGAACTGGGCGATGTCGACCTGATCCTGTCCACCGGCGGTGTCTCGGTGGGTGAGGCCGACTACCTCGGTGCCGCCCTGCGCGAAGCCGGCGAGCTGGCTTTGTGGAAGCTGGCGATCAAACCGGGCAAGCCGCTGACCTTCGGCCACTTCCAGGGCGTGCCGGTAATCGGCCTGCCGGGTAACCCGGCCTCGACCCTGGTTACCTTCGGCCTGCTCACCCGGCCGTACTTGTTGCGGCGTCAGGGCGTGACCGATGTCACGCCGTTGCGCTTTGACATGCCGGCCGGCTTTGACTGGCCCAAGGCCGGCACGCGCCGCGAGTACCTGCGCGCCCGCATCGAGCAAGGCCAAGTGCGTATCTACAAGAACCAGAGTTCGGGCGTACTGCGCAGTGCGGCCTGGGCCGAGGGGCTGGTAGAAGTGCGTGAAGGCAGTACACCGAAGCAGGGTGACAGCGTGCCCTTCATTCCCTTCAGCGAACTACTTGGCTGAACGGCCCAGCCAGGCACTGGCCAGCGGCGCGGCCTCGACCGGTGCCGCCAGGGCCAGGCGCATGTGCACGTTCTCCAGTTGCTGGGCGGCCACGCTCCAGTCGTGGCGCTGGCGGGCAAACTGGCGCCCGGCGTCGCTCAACTGGCTCATGCGCCAGGGCTGGTTGAGCAACTGGGTGATCAGCAGCGCCAACTGGTCGCCATCCTCACTGCCCAAGTAGTGCTCACCGTTGTTCGCGGCCAGGCCTGAAACGCCCTTGCCGGTGGTGATTACCGGCAAGCCGGCGGCCATCGCTTCGAGGATTTTCACCTTGGAGCCACCGGCATAGCGCAGCGGTGCGAAGAACAGTGCCGAACGCCGCTGCAGTTCACGCAGGTCGGGGCGGTAGCCGAACCATTCGATGCGTGGGTCGTTCCAGTGCAGTTTCCAGCTCGCCGGCATGGCATGCCCGGCAATCGCCAGGCGTACCGCCGGGTTGCTCATCCATACCTGCGGCATGATGTCTTCCAGCGCCCATTCGATGGCCTCCAGGTTGGCGCCATATTCGAAGTTGCCAACAAACAGCAGGCGCTGGCTGTGCAGCGCCGGTTGCACGTGCTGGTAGAAATCACAGTCCACGCCATTGACCACCACGTTCACCGGGCGCCCGCTGATTTGCGTTATCAGCTCGGCATCGTGGGCGCTGACTGCCACCAGTTCGGTGGGTTGGTGCAATACCCGCTGTTCCCAGCGTCGATAACGCCAGCGGTCGAAGGCGTTGAGCGGGCGCAGCCACAGCGGCAGGCGATCGTGGTTGGCGCCCCCCATCACTGATTCCAGGGTGTGCTCGCTGAGCATGTACGGCAGCCCGCGTGCTTGCAGGGCTTTTTCGAAGGGCTGGAAACTGTAGCTGTGCTCGATCTGGATCACGTCCCAGGGCTCGTCCAGCAATTGCTCGAAGCGGTGCCGCAGGCAAGGGGCCAGACCATTGATAATTGCGCGCATGGGGTAAGCGATGATCGGCGAGGCCAGCAGGTTGAGCGGGCTGTGCAGAGGGCGGCGGGGCAGCACGATCAGGCGCTCGAGCAGCGGTTCCAGGGCCTCGCGGGCGGCATCGTCGAGGGGGATCTTCGATTGCACCAGCAGGGTAATCCGGTGGCCCCGCTGTGCCAGTGCGCGTATCAGGTGGTATTGCCGGGTCTTGCTGCCGCTGGTGGTCGGCCAAGGCAGGTACGGCAGTGTCCAGAGAATGCGCATGACCCGAAATCCTCGCTAAAGGCTGCGGATAGCAAGACGCGCCCTTGGGCAGCAGTGGTAGAACCACTGCCGGGGCGCGTCCATGGCAAGAAAGTGTATCTGCTGAGCATAGCCGTGCATTGCCAGGCGTGTGGGAAAAGACCGGCCAACGCTTGTCGGTTGACGTCCGGCCCACACGGTCAATTTTGTGGGAGCGGCCTTGTGTCGCGATAGGGGCGCGAAGCGGCCCCACATTTTCAGCTTCGCTGCGGAGATTGCCGGGGCCGCTCTGCGGCCCTATCGCGACACAAGGCCGCTCCCACAAAAATTGATCGCGCTGGCCTGCTATTTTTGGGAGCGCATGCAACGATCCGCGATTGCGGAGGGTCGAGATCTGGGTTGATCACTTCACGGAGGCGCACAAACATGCGAGCGGGCAAGGCAATGCTGATCCTGCATGGCAAGCAGGCGATGAATGAAGACTTGCGCAGCGCCGTGCATGATCTGCGCGACAGCGGCTGGGTGCTGGATGTGCGGGTCACCTGGGAGGCCGGTGACGCCCAGCGCCTGGTCACCGAGGCGCTGGCCGCCGGCTACGACCACATCGTCGCCGGAGGTGGGGATGGCACGCTGCGTGATGTCGCCGAGGCCATGGGGCTGGCAGGTACCCAGGCCAGCCTGGCGTTGTTGCCGCTGGGCACGGCCAACGATTTTGCCAAGGCCGCCGGCATACCCCTGGAGCCTGCCACGGCCCTGGCCTTGCTGAACATACCCGCACGGCCGATAGACCTGGGCCAGGCTGGTGACCAGCTGTTCCTCAACATGGCCACGGGCGGTTTTGGCAGCCAGGTTACGGCCAATACCTCCGAAGACCTGAAGAAAGTACTGGGTGCGGCCGCCTACCTGTTCACCGGGTTGTCGCGCTTCAGCGAACTGCAGGCAGCCTCGGTAGAGCTGCAAGGGCCAGGCTTCGACTGGCAGGGTGACCTGCTGGCGCTGGGGATCGGCAATGGCCGCCAGGCCGGGGGTGGGCAAATGCTGTGCCCCGAGGCCCTGGTGGACGACGGCTTGCTCGATATCGCCATCCTGCCGGCACCACAGGAGATGGTTGGGGCGCTGCGTGAGCTGTTGGCTGGCAACGGGTTGTTAGTCAGGGCCAGGTTGCCCTGGGTGGAGATCAAGTGCTCGCAGGGGCTGGACATCAATCTCGATGGCGAGCCAGTGCAGGCCGAAAAGTTACGCTTCCAGGCCAAGCCCGCTGCACTGCGGCTACACCTGCCGGAGGGGTCTCCGTTGCTCAGTCGTCCAGGCTGATGATTTTCTCGCGCACGGCGAACAGCACCAGGCCGGCCACGTCATGGATTTGCAGGCGTTTCATGACCTGCGAGCGGTGGGTTTCCACGGTCTTGATCGACAGGCCCAGGCCGGTGGCGATTTCCCGGGTGGACTTGCCACGCACGATCAGGCGCAGGATCTCCAGCTGTCGCGCCGTGAGATTATGCCGCTCGCCAGCTGGTTGCTTGCCCTGCCTGGTGTGCTGCAGCGCCTGGTTGATGACCGTATGGGCGACGGCTGGGCTGAGGTAGCGCTCGCCGTTGCGCACCGCGGCCAGGGCCTGTTCCAGCTCGGTGGCGCTGGTGTCCTTGAGCAGGTAGCCGTGGGCGCCACTCTCCAGTGCCCGCATGATCAGGTCCGGGTCGGTGTGCATCGACAGGATCAACACCTTGCAGGTGCTGCCGCTGGCGCGCAGTTGGGTGAGGGCGTCCAGGCCGCTGGTCGAGCGCATGGAGATGTCCAGCAAGACGATGTCCGGCGTCAGCGTGCGCACCTGTTCGAGCAACTGGCTGCCGTCGTCGGCTTCACCGATCACGTCATAGCCGGGAATGTCGCACACCAGTGCGCGCACACCAGCGCGAATCAGCGAGTGGTCGTCTACCAGCAGCAGTCTACAGGTCATGGGTTGCGGTGCTCCTGGCGCGTTGCTGGGTGCGCGGTGGCCATGGGAACATCGCCTCGATGTGCGTGCCCAGGCCGAGCTGGCTGGTGATGTCCAGGCTGCCCTGCAACGCGGTTACCCGCTCCTGCATACCGGCCAAGCCCCGCTGGCCTGCTTCGGCCGGTTGCCTGGCGGGCACGAAGCCGCGGCCATCGTCTTGGATCGACAACGCCAACCCCTCGGGGGTGCGCTGCAGGCGGATGACCAGATTGCGTGCCTGGGCGTGGCGCAGCATGTTGGTCACGGCTTCCTGGGTAATGCGGAACACGGCCATGGCCACGGCCTCGTCGATGCCCCCCAGGCGCTGGTTGCATGCCAGGCTCCAGTGAACGTCGCTGTTGCCCAGGGTGCGCACCAGGTGTGCGCGCAGGCTGGCTTCCAGGCCCAGGCTGGCCAACTGCCGCGGGTTGAGCAGGGCGGAGACATCGCGCACGTTGCCCAAGGTGTCATCCAGCGTGCTGCGCAGGGCGTCGCAGTGGCCTTGCAGCTCGTCGGGCATGCGCTTCTGCAGCCACTGCAGCTGAAGCTTGGCGGCGGTGAGCAACTGGCCGATGTCGTCATGCAGTTCCCGGCTCAGGTGCTGGCGCTCGCCTTCCTGGACTTTGAGCATGCGCTCGGCCAGTTCCGCCGGGCGCAGGCTGATCGACCTGGCACCCAGGGCCAGGTGCACGGTAGCGCCCAGAGTGGCGGCCAGTTGCAGCACCAGCAGGCTGGCCGGGATCACCTGATCGGCCAGGTACAGCAACAGGTTGGCGACCAGCGAGGCAATGCACAGCCCGACAGTCGCCCAGCGCAGCAGGGTAGTACGGGAGCAGCACAGCAAAGAAGTCTTCAAGCGTGGAAGCATAGGTAGGGAAGCCACTGAAGTATTGCTGATGGAGGCCTTGCACAATCCATGTCAGAGGCTTTGGAGCAGTACTTGCCGTTTTCTTTCAAACACGTGATCTTGCGACCTTGCTGCAGGCCACAAGCGTTTGTGGGGGCGCATATTACCACTTCGCAGTGCATCGGTCGCGGTCGGCTAACGCCATGAAACGCCGATGGGGCGGGCGCGGGAGGGTGGCAAAGTGCCGCTTTGCTTGATCGCGCAACATGCACTTGCCATCGAACTTGTGCACCGTTGATTCAACTTGGCCCCCCGCAACCTGAAAAACCTCGAGAATTTTCCAGGTTCGGCCAGGATGGGCTTGAATAAACGTGCCCGACTGCATTTTGCGCCAGTTCAATAGGTGGCAGATGAGCGGCCGGAGTGCGTGCTGCCCGCCGTCTCGGAATGCGGGTGAATGCACACGCTGCCTTGCTCGTCGCAGGGTGTGCAAGGTTGTGCAAACGTTTGCTGCACGGCCTTGGCCAGTTCACCCAGCAGCACCAACTGCTCGCCGATGTCCAGGTTGAGCCGTCCGGTGCAAGGGTCTACCAGTTCCAGCTGCCAGGCCAGCAAGGTCAGGCAGGCCCCTACCGCGGGCAGGGCTTCGCGCTGCAGGCAACCGACCTGGCAGGCCGGTGCCAGCAATTGCTGCAGGGCGGTGGTGTAATGGGCGACTTCGCGCAGGCCCAGATGTGCGGCCTGTCGAGCGAGGTTGTCGAGGGCATTTTCCAGGCAGTGGCAAGCATCCGGGTCGTTGTCGATCAGTTCCAGATGCTGCAGGCATTCCTGAGCCTGGGTCAGCAGTACCTGCGCATCCAGCAGGAACCCCTGCAGGGCGTTATCGAACGACAAGGCGCTGTCCATCATGATGTCCCCGCGCGTGGGGCTGGCACAGGGGACGGGCACGCCAAAACGATAGCTAGCAAAAGCCTGACTCCATTCATGCAATGAGAATGGCGTCACATTAATGGCTAAAGGATATCGCGAACATCAGGTCGCACCCGATTGTAGCTAAGGGTTTCCCTGATAAGGGCCTCAGATGGGGAACTTTTGCTGTCCCGCTGAATCACCCGCGCTTCCCGCAGTAAAGCATGATGGTAAAGTGATATCAATTGCCTTCACGGCATTTTCCCGCAAGGGTCAAGGTGTGCGTGAAGCCGCCGATACAGGGTGGATGATTTCACTTTTTCCGACTCAAGCCTGGGGGCTTTCCAATGGCTGGCATTCTCGACACAGTAGACCAACGCACGCAACTGGTGGGTGAGAACCGCCTGGAAATCCTGATGTTTCGCCTGGCCGGCCGCCAGTTGTTCGCGATCAACGTGTTCAAGGTGCAGGAAGTGCTGCAGCTGCCCAAGTTGACCCTGATGCCCCAGCGCCACGCTTTCGTCTGCGGTGTGGTCAACCTGCGCGGCCAGACCCTGCCGGTGATCGACCTGTCCCAGGCGATCGGCATGCGCCCGCTGCAGCCGGGGCCGGACAGCACCATCATCGTCACCGAATACAACCGCTCGGTGCAGGCTTTCCTGGTGGGCGGTGTCGACCGTATCGTCAACATGAACTGGGAGGCGATCATGCCGCCGCCGTCCAGCGCCGGGCGCCAGCATTACCTGACGGCCATCACCAAGGTCGATGACAAGCTGGTGGAAGTGATCGACGTGGAGAAGGTGCTGGCCGAGATCGTGCCCTACAACGCCCGGGTTTCCGGCGACAAACTCGCCGACCCGGTGCTGGCCCGGGCCCGCGGCCGCGAAGTGCTGCTGGTGGACGATTCCAGCGTGGCCCTGGCGCAATTGCGCGACACCCTGTCCCAGCTGGGCGTGAAGCTGCACGTGGCCAGTGATGGCCTGAAGGCGCTGCGCATGCTCAAGGGCTGGGCCGACGCTGGTGAGGATGTGTGCGAGAAGCTGCTGATGGTGTTCACCGACGCCGAGATGCCGGAAATGGATGGCTACCGGTTGACCACCGAGATCCGTGGCGATGCCCGTTTGCGCCAGCTGTACGTGGTGTTGCACACCTCGCTGTCGGGTAGTTTCAACGAATCCATGGTGAAGAAGGTGGGCTGCGACAACTTCCTGTCCAAGTTCCAGCCCGATCGCCTGGTCGACGTGGTCAAGCAACGCCTGTTGCTGGATGCCGCTACCGCGTGATCCCGCCCCCTGCGGGGTATAAGCTTGGCGTTTTGGCATGACGCGAGGCGGCAGGGATGTTTCTCAGTGAGCTGTATCGGTACCCGGTGAAGTCCGGGCAGGCGCAACGCCTGCAGGCTTCAGCGGTTGGGTTGCTGGGGTTGCAGGGTGACCGGCGCTGGATGGTGGTGGAGGAAGAAAATGGACGCTTCCTTACCCAGCGCGCCTGGCCTCATCTAGGCCAGATCAAGGCAAGTGATGATGACAGCGGCCAGTTGCTGCTGGAATCACCTGGGCAAACTCCCTTGCGGGTACCTGTGCCACCTGCCGATGACGCCCTGCGCGGCGTGAGCATCTGGCGCGATACCCTGCGCGTGCCGGATGCGGGCGATGCGGCGGCAGCCTGGCTGAGCCAGCTGCTGGGCAAGGCCGTGCGCCTGGTGCATTGCCCGGAGCAGCGCGCGCGTTACTTGCCCAATGGCTATGGCTTCAACAGTGACCGGGCGGCGTTCCCCGACGGTTTCCCGTTGTTGCTGATCAACCAGGGATCGCTGGAAGAACTCGACCGCCGTATCGGCCGGCCCATGGAGGTGCTTCGCTTTCGGCCCAACCTGGTGGTGCAGGGGGCCGAACCGTTTGCCGAAGATGGGTGGAAGCGGATCCGTATCGGCAGCCTGGAATTTCGCGTGCTCAAGCCCAGTGTGCGCTGCATCTTTACCACCATCGACCCGGCTACCGGCGAGCGTACCGAGGACCGCGAGCCGATGGCCACGCTCAGGACCTTCCGTGAGAAGGAGGGGGATGTGCTGTTCGGGCAGAACCTGGCGGTGGATGGCAGTGGGCGGTTGGAGGTAGGGATGAAGGTCGAAATCCTGGAGTAGCTGTGTTGCCTGTGCCGGCCTCTTCGCGGGTAAACCCGCTCCCACAGATACTGCACCGCATTCAGGACCGGTGAAATATCTGTGGGAGCGGGTTTACCCGCGAAGAGGCCGGCGCAGGCTCACCAGTAATCACATGTCATCGAAGTACCGCTCATGCCAATCCACCAGCGGCTGCGGCGAGTTCAGCTTCTGCCCGTAGATCACCGAATACGACAGTACGTTCTGCACATACTGGCGCGTTTCGTCGAACGGGATCGACTCCACCCACACATCGAAGCTCAGGTGCTTGGCGCCTTTGAGCCACTGTCGCACGCGCCCCGGCCCGGCATTGTAGGCTGCCGAAGCGAGTACCCGGTTGCCGTTGAACTGGCTGTGCACCTGGCTCAGGTAGGCCGCACCCAGCTGGATGTTCTTGTCCGGGTTGAGCACCTGCGCCGGTGATGCCAGCGGGATACTGAACTTGCGCGCGGTTTCCTTGGCCGTGGCCGGCATCAACTGCATCAGGCCGCTGGCACCGACCGGGGAACGGGCATCCTCCATGAACGCGCTTTCCTGGCGGGTAATGGCGAATACCCAGCTTGAATGCAGGCCGCGGACCTTGGCCTCGCGCACCAGGGTGTCGCGGTGGGCCATCGGGAAGCGGATGTCCAGGTCGTCCCAGTACTGCGCCTGGCTGATGGTGCGAATGGCCGGGAAGTACCAGCGCAGGTCGTAGCCCAGGCGCGCCTGGGCGACCATTTCGTCGCGGCTGAAGTGGCGGCTGACGTGGTACCACTCGCGGCGACCTTCGACGATCTGGCCACGGGCGTGGAACTCCAGGGCACGGCGGATGCCCGGGGTGTTGCGGACTTTGTTGACCAGCTGTGGGCTGAGCACCAGCGGCTTGTTGTTCAGCTGGTAAGGGGTTTGTGCCCGGTCGGCAGCGAGGAAACCGTAGAAGTCACGCTCGCGCGCCACGGTCTTGTACAGCAGCGGGATCTGTGGGTTGTTCGGCTGTGCCAGCTCCAGGCTGCGCGCCTGCCAGTACTTCCAGCGGCTGCTGTTGGCCAGGTCCTGGGGCAGGCGGCGGGTCAGCTCGTAGGCGTCTTCCCAGCGGCCCAGGCGCAGCAGCAGGCGCAGGCGCCATTCGCTGACGGTGTTGTCACGCAGCTCGGGGTCGTAACGGGTCATCAGGTCGAGCGCGCGCGGGTCGTAGCGGCGCGCCAGGGTCAGGCCGATTTCGCGGGCGATGGCCACCTTCTCGTCGCGTGAAAAGTGCATACGCTGGGCGTAGTCGTCGAGCAGCGCCATGGCCCGCTCCGGGTCCTGTCGGGCAAGGCGGCGCAGGCCGAGGCTGACCACGTCGGACATGGCTTCGTTGGCCGGGGTGAAGCGCGACGGCTGGTTGAGCAGCTCGGGTTTCTGCGCCACATCTACCAGCAGGCGCCCCTGCGGCGCGAGGGTGGTCAGGGTCTTGACCAGGTTGTTGGCCAGGCCGTAGTTGCGCGCCTGGGCCGCCAGCTTGGTGCGTTGCCAGCGCTTGGCCTCGGTCAGTTGGCCCTCGGCCGCCCACATGCCGAACAGTGTGTCGCAGGTAGCCGGCTGCGACTTGCCGACGTTCCACAGTTTGTCGGCCGTGGCAAAACCCTCGGCGCGCAGGCCGTGGCTGAGCTGGTACTGGCCGTTGAGGCAGTCCAGTTCGGTGAAGTTGAGCTTGGGGTCGTAGTACTTGACGAAAGTGTTCCATTCGCCGCGTTCGGCCAGCCAGCGCAACCAGCGCAGTTTCATCCAGTTGGCCTGGGGCAGGTCGCCATGCTTGGCAAGGAAGCCTTCGATTTCCTGATTGCTCGCGGTTTTCAGGCGGGCGGTGAGTTCGTCGTAGGCCAGGTAGGGCGTCAGCGGGTAGTCGCTGAGGGCCTGGGCATAGCGCAGATAGGGGCCTTTGTCGCCTTTGGCCAGCGCGCGCTTGGCCTCGTCATAGTACTGGCGTTGCAGGGTAAGATCGGCGGCCTGCGCCGCGCAGGTGGCGGCGGTGAGCAGCAGGCAGGATGCAATATGTAACAGGCGGCTGCGCATGATACGTCCGGGCAGTTGAACCATGGGGAAGTGACGGCGGAGCCAGCACTGTTGGAAGCTATTGCCTTAGCTTAGCTGTTTGCCGGCGGCGGGTGAAAGCACTGTGCTTGTATCGGGATATTAAGTTCGACCAGATGTCGCAAAGCCCTTGCCGGATGGCCAGGCGGATGCCGTCGAGGGCCAAGTCAGGTAGAATGCGCGCCCGATTTATGGAGACCAACATGACCCTGCTCAAATTCAGCGATGTGTCCCTCGCATTCGGCGCCATGCCGCTGCTGGACAAAGTGTCCTGGCAGATCGCTCGTGGCGAGCGGGTGTGCATCATCGGCCGCAACGGCACCGGCAAGTCGAGCATGCTGCGCCTGGTCAAGGGCGAGCAGAAGGGCGACGACGGCGAAATCTGGCGTGCCCCGGGCCTGAAGATCGGCGAGCTGCCGCAGGAGCTGCCGGTGGCCGACGAGCGCACGGTGTTCGATGTGGTGGCCGCAGGCCTGGATGGTGTGGGCGATCTGCTGGCGCAGTTCCATCACCTGAGCCTGAACATCCAGGGTGATGAAGACCTGGAAAAACTCATGCACGTCCAGCACGAGCTGGAAGCCCGTGACGGCTGGCGCCTGCAGCAGGTGGTGGAAAGCACCCTCAGCCGCCTGCAGCTGCCGGCCGACAAGACCCTGGCCGAACTGTCCGGTGGCTGGCGCCGCCGCGTGCTGCTGGCCCAGGCGCTGGTGTCGGAGCCCGACCTGCTGCTGCTCGACGAGCCGACCAACCACCTGGACATCGGTGCCATCGCCTGGCTCGAAGAGGCCCTGCGCGGCTTCAATGGCGCGGTATTGTTCATCACCCACGACCGTTCGTTCCTGCAGAACCTGGCCACCCGCATCCTGGAACTGGACCGCGGCGGCCTGATCGACTGGAACGGCGACTATGCCAGCTTCCTGGTGCACAAGGAGGCCGCGCTGGCCGCCGAGGAAACCGCCAACGCGTTGTTCGACAAGCGTCTGGCCCAGGAAGAGGTATGGATTCGCCAGGGCATCAAGGCCCGCCGTACCCGCAACGAAGGCCGCGTACGCGCACTGAAGGCCCTGCGCGTGGAGCGCAGCGAGCGCCGCGAGCGCCAAGGCAAGGCCAATATCCAGATCGAGGCGGCGGAAAAGTCCGGCAAGCAGGTGATGGTGCTGGAAAACGTCAGCTTCCATCACCCGGAAGGGCCTGTGCTGGTCAAGGACTTCTCCATGGTTCTGCAGCGTGAGGACCGCATCGGCCTGCTGGGCGCGAATGGTACCGGCAAGACCACGTTGCTAAAGCTGATGCTCGGTGACCTGGAGCCGACCGCAGGCAAGGTCGAGCGCGGCACCAAGCTGGAAGTGGCCTATTTCGACCAGATGCGCCACCAGCTCGACCTGGAAAAGACCGTTATCGACAACCTGGCCGAAGGCCGGGACTTCATCGAGATCGACGGCCAGAACCGCCATGTGCTGAGCTACCTGGGCGATTTCCTGTTCAGCCCTCAGCGTGCCCGTACGCCGGTCAAGGCGCTCTCGGGTGGCGAGCGGGCACGGCTGTTGCTGGCCAAGCTGTTCAGCAAGCCGGCCAACCTGCTGGTGCTTGACGAGCCGACAAACGACCTGGACGTGGAAACCCTCGAGCTGCTCGAGGAGGTGCTGTCCAACTACAAGGGCACCGTGCTGATGGTCAGCCACGACCGGGCCTTCCTCGACAACGTCGTCACCAGCACCCTGGTGTTCGAAGGCGAGGGCAAGGTGCGTGAATACGTCGGTGGTTACGAGGACTGGATTCGCCAAGGGGGCTCACCGAAGCTGCTGGGCGTGACCGAGAGCAAGGGCGGCAAGTCCGAGCTCAACAGCGCGGTGGTGGAGAAGGTAGAGGCCAAGCCGGCGCCTGCGCAGGTTGCAGTGGTGGCTGATGGTTCGAAGAAGAAGCTCAGCTACAAGCTGCAACGTGAGCTGGAAATGCTGCCGGGGCAGATCGACGAGCTGGAGCAGCGCATGGCCGAGGCCCAGGAAGAAGTGAATGCGGCGGGCTTCTATCAGCGGCCGATTGCGGAAACGTCGGCAGTGCTGGCGAAGATCGAGAAGCTGCAGGGTGAGCTGGATGTGCTGGTGGAGCGCTGGGCCGAGCTGGAAGGCTGATCGGCGTTAGCCTGGCCCGGCCTCTTCGCGGGTGAACCCGCTCCCACAAGGACCGCACCGCTGTTGAGCGCGGTGCAGTACCTGTGGGAGCGGGTTCACCCGCGAAAGGGCCGGCACCGGTTGAATCATTCCTTCTTCTGCAAGCGCACCGCCAGTACATCGCAGGGCGCCCCATGCAGCACGTCATTGGCCGTGGACCCCAGCAGCAACGCCAGGCCATGACGGCCATGGCTGCCGACCACGATCAGGTCGCACTTCTGGTCCTTGGCCAGCTGGTGGATTTCCTGGCGCGGCTGGCCATAGGTCAGGTGCGAGTCGCCGCGGTGGATGTCCGGGTATTTGTTGAACAGGCGGTCCATGCGCTCCTTGGCCTGGTCGAACTGCTGCTGTTGCAGCTGCGACAGGTCCATCGGCACGTCGCCGCCGAACGCCATGGCCATCGGCTCGACGATGTGTACCAGCGAAACCTTGGCATTCGACGGCGCGGCCAGCGCCATGGCGCGCTTGATCACCGGGTCGCATTCTTCGGTCAGGTCGACGGCGACCAGAAGATGTTCGTAGGACATGAGCGGAACTCCTGACAATCGCGATAGAAGAAGTATGGTCGCTTTCGGGCGGGTCTTCCGTGAAAAATGGCTAACCAGCTCATTTGCAACGTTTTATGGGAACTACTGATATGACGGTATTGCTGGTGGTGTCAATCCTCGCGCTGATTCTCAGCCCGCTTTCCTGGCTGCGCACCTCGCGCAAGCAGAGCGAGCAGATGAAGCTGCGCCTGGAGGCTCGGCGCATGGGTTTGGCCATGCAGCTGGCGCCGCAGCAGTGGCCACACTGGCTGGAAAAGCAGCCGCCAAGCCCGTGCCCGCAATACCACCGGGCCCGTCGCCGCGGGCATGAGGACAGCTTCTGCTTCTGGCAGATCACCCCGGGGGTGTGGTGGAACCAGTGGCGTGAACCCTGCGAGGAACCACGCTTCATGGAGGCCTTGGCACGCTTGCCTGCGAGTGTCTACAAGGTCGAGGCCGATGCCCGGATGATCGCGCTGTACTGGACCGAGCGGGGTGATACCGCTGTGTTGCAGGATATTGCCCACGTCCTCGAAACCCTGGCCTGAAATTTGCTTTTGCGCGGCCCCTGTGGGAGCGGGTTTACCCGCGAAAAAGGCGACTCGGTGGATGGCACCGGCTTTGCCGGTGTTCGCGGGTAAACCCGCTCCCACAGGGCCCCGCTAAGCCCTCCCATTGGTCTTCTCATCCGAAGGCAAGCACATAACGACAAAGCGGCGGCTTGGCCGACCCCTGAAGGGGTAGGGTGCCAAGTCGCCGCTTTGCGTTCTGCTGCGCAGAAAAGGCCAGGCAGGCCGGGTATGCATTCAAGCAAGTGCCAGTGTAGCCGTTCAAGGCCGCCGCGCAAGGCAAAAGCTGCAGCATTCTTCTGCGGTTCATGGTCAATCGCTGACATGAATGGCCAGCAATCACTGTCATCACGTTTTGTACCGGGACGCTACAAAATGACCGGAAAGTCGTGTTTTCACCTTGCTCGCGAGCATTTGACAACGCCGATCTTTTCGGAGAATGTGTGCACACCCAAATCAAACGGGCGTATGAATTGAGCGTTTGTATGTCATGACGCCAAGCCATACTTCCGACTAGCGCGCTGACGGGTGTGCCTGGGGCAGGGCAGCTAGGCCTGCTTTTGCTGCAGCGATCGGCGTGTACAGTTCAGCTTCCATATCGTGGAGATCAGTTGATGATTTACGAAGGTAAAGCCATCACGGTTAAGGCTCTTGAAAGTGGCATCGTCGAGCTCAAGTTCGACCTCAAGGGTGAGTCCGTCAACAAGTTCAACCGCCTGACCCTGAACGAACTGCGCCAGGCCGTCGATGCCATCCAGGCCGACGCCTCGGTCAAGGGCGTGATCGTCAGCAGTGGCAAGGACGTGTTCATCGTCGGCGCCGACATCACCGAGTTCGTCGACAACTTCAAGCTGCCCGAGGCCGAACTGGTCGCCGGCAACCTGGAAGCCAACCGCATTTTCAACGCCTTCGAAGACCTCGAAGTGCCGACCGTCGCCGCCATCAACGGCATCGCCCTGGGCGGCGGCCTGGAAATGTGCCTGGCCGCCGACTACCGGGTCATGTCCACCAGCGCCAAGATCGGCCTGCCGGAAGTCAAGCTGGGTATCTACCCGGGCTTCGGCGGCACCGTGCGCCTGCCGCGCCTGATCGGTTCGGACAACGCCATCGAATGGATCGCCGCCGGCAAGGAAAACCGTGCCGAGGACGCCCTGAAAGTGGGTGCCGTCGACGCCGTGGTCGCGCCTGAACTGCTGATGGCCGGTGCCCTTGACCTGGTCAAACGCGCCATCAGTGGCGAGCTGGACTACAAGGCCAAGCGCCAGCCCAAGCTGGAAAAGCTCAAGCTCAACGCCATCGAGCAGATGATGGCCTTCGAGACTGCCAAGGGCTTCGTCGCCGGCCAGGCCGGCCCTAACTACCCAGCCCCGGTCGAAGCCATCAAGACCATCCAGAAGGCTGCCAACTTCGGTCGTGACAAGGCCCTGGAAGTGGAAGCCGCAGGCTTCGCCAAGCTGGCCAAGACCTCGGTTGCCGAAAGCCTGATCGGCCTGTTCCTCAACGACCAGGAACTCAAGCGCAAGGCCAAGGCGCATGACGAAATCGCCCACGACGTGAAGCAGGCCGCCGTGCTCGGCGCCGGCATCATGGGTGGCGGCATTGCCTACCAGTCGGCGGTCAAGGGCACCCCGATCCTGATGAAGGATATCCGCGAGGAAGCCATCCAGCTGGGCCTGAACGAGGCCTCCAAGCTGCTCGGCAATCGCGTCGAGAAGGGCCGCCTGACCCCGGCCAAGATGGCCGAGGCACTCAACGCCATTCGCCCGACCCTGTCCTATGGCGATTTCGCCAATGTCGACATCGTCGTCGAGGCCGTGGTCGAGAACCCGAAAGTCAAGCAGGCCGTGCTGGCTGAAGTGGAAGCCCAGGTGAAGGACGATGCGATCCTCGCTTCCAACACCTCGACCATTTCCATCAACCTGCTGGCCAAGGCGCTCAAGCGCCCGGAAAACTTCGTCGGCATGCACTTCTTCAACCCGGTGCACATGATGCCGCTGGTGGAAGTCATCCGTGGCGAGAAGTCCAGTGAAGTGGCGGTTGCCACCACCGTGGCCTACGCCAAGAAAATGGGCAAGAACCCGATTGTGGTCAACGACTGCCCGGGCTTCCTGGTCAACCGCGTGCTGTTCCCGTACTTCGGCGGCTTCGCCAAGCTGGTAAGCGCCGGTGTCGACTTCGTGCGTATCGACAAGGTCATGGAAAAGTTCGGCTGGCCGATGGGCCCGGCGTACCTGATGGACGTGGTCGGCATCGACACCGGCCACCACGGCCGCGACGTGATGGCCGAAGGCTTCCCGGACCGCATGAAGGACGAGCGCCGCTCGGCCGTTGACGCACTTTACGAGGCCAACCGCCTGGGCCAGAAGAACGGCAAGGGCTTCTACGCCTACGAAACCGACAAGCGCGGCAAGCCGAAGAAGGTCGCCGACGCCACCGTGCTCGACGTGCTCAAGCCGATCGTCTTCGAGCAGCGTGAAGTCACCGACGAAGACATCATCAACTGGATGATGATCCCGCTGTGCCTGGAGACCGTGCGCTGCCTGGAAGACGGCATCGTCGAAACCGCTGCCGAAGCCGACATGGGCCTGGTCTACGGCATTGGCTTCCCTCCCTTCCGCGGTGGTGCGCTGCGCTACATCGACTCGATCGGTGTGGCCGAATTCGTTGCCCTGGCCGATCAATACGCCGACCTGGGGCCGCTGTACCACCCGACCGCGAAGCTGCGTGAAATGGCCAAGAACGGCCAGCGCTTCTTCAACTGAGCGGTCAACGAGCTAGAGCGAGAGATTTGATATGAGCCTGAATCCAAGAGACGTGGTGATTGTCGACTTCGGTCGCACGCCGATGGGCCGCTCCAAGGGTGGCATGCACCGCAATACCCGCGCCGAAGACATGTCGGCGCACCTGATCAGCAAGCTGTTGGAACGCAACGACAAGGTCGACCCGAAAGAAGTCGAGGACGTGATCTGGGGCTGCGTCAACCAGACCCTCGAGCAGGGCTGGAACATCGCCCGCATGGCCTCGCTGATGACCCAGATCCCGCACACCTCCGCGGCGCAGACCGTCAGCCGCCTGTGCGGCTCGTCGATGAGCGCGCTGCACACCGCCGCCCAGGCGATCATGACCGGCAACGGTGATGTATTCGTGGTCGGTGGCGTGGAGCACATGGGCCACGTCAGCATGATGCATGGCGTCGACCCCAACCCGCACCTGTCCTTGCATGCTGCCAAGGCTTCCGGGATGATGGGCCTGACCGCGGAAATGCTCGGCAAGATGCACGGCATCACCCGTGAGCAGCAGGACCTGTTCGGCCTGCGTTCGCACCAGCTGGCCCACAAGGCCACGGTAGAAGGCAAGTTCAAGGATGAAATCATCCCGATGCAGGGCTACGACGAGAACGGCTTCCTGAAGGTGTTCGATTTCGACGAAACCATTCGCCCGGAAACCACCCTCGAAGGCCTGGCGTCGCTGAAGCCGGCGTTCAACCCCAAAGGCGGTACCGTCACTGCCGGTACCTCGTCGCAGATCACCGACGGTGCATCGTGCATGATCGTCATGTCCGGTCAGCGCGCCATGGACCTGGGTATCCAGCCATTGGCGGTCATCCGTTCCATGGCGGTGGCTGGTGTCGACCCGGCAATCATGGGCTACGGTCCGGTGCCATCGACCCAGAAAGCCCTCAAGCGTGCTGGCCTGACCATGGCCGACATCGACTTCATCGAGCTCAACGAAGCCTTCGCTGCACAGGCCCTGCCAGTGCTGAAAGACTTGAAAGTACTCGACAAGATGGATGAGAAGGTTAACCTGCACGGCGGCGCCATTGCCTTGGGCCACCCGTTCGGTTGCTCCGGGGCACGGATTTCCGGCACCCTGCTCAACGTCATGAAGCAGAATGGCGGTACCCTGGGGGTGGCGACCATGTGTGTCGGCCTCGGCCAAGGTATCACCACTGTCTTCGAACGCGTCTGATCGCGTAGCGGGACAGCGACCGGGGCCTTGTGCCCCGGTTTTGTTTTTTACAGGTTTTATTCAAGAGGGTGTGCAACATGCAGATACAACCAGGCGTATACCGGCATTACAAAGGGCCTGAGTACCGTGTCTTCAGTGTTGCGCGACACTCCGAGAGCGAAGAGTGGATGGTGTTCTACCAATGCCTGTATGGTGATTACAGCTTCTGGGTGCGGCCACTTTCGATGTTCCAGGAGTCCGTCGAGGTTGACGGCGAGCAGGTGCCACGCTTTGCTTTGGTCAAGGCCGAAGAGGGGCTGCCCGGGGTGCTGGGCAAGTCGCACGAGTGATAGTCCGAACTTGACCTCACACTTTTGCCACTATATATAGCGGTGCCGCGTCTGGCACCTGACGCGTTTTTCATCTTCAGATTCAGGAATACTCCGATCCATGGGCAAATCGCTGGTCATTGTGGAATCCCCGGCCAAGGCCAAGACCATCAACAAGTACCTGGGCAACCAGTACGTGGTGAAGTCGAGTATCGGCCATATCCGAGACCTCCCCACCAGCGGTTCGGCCAGCGCCAGCAAAGAGCCAGCCGCCAAGCGTGGCAAGGCCGCGGGTGAGGCTCCGGCCCTGTCGCCGAAGGAAAAGGCCCGCCGCCAGCTGGTGGCACGCATGGGCGTCGACCCCGACCACGGCTGGAAGGCCAAGTACGAGATCCTGCCTGGCAAGGAAAAGGTGATCGAAGAGCTGCGCCGCCTGGCGAAGGACGCCGACACCATCTATCTCGCAACCGACTTGGACCGCGAAGGGGAAGCCATTGCCTGGCACCTGCGCGAGGCCATCGGCGGCGACGACACCCGCTACAAGCGCGTGGTGTTCAACGAAATCACCAAGAAGGCCATCCAGGAAGCCTTCTCGCAGCCGGGCGAGCTGGATATCGACCGGGTCAACGCGCAGCAGGCGCGGCGTTTCCTCGACCGCGTGGTCGGCTACATGGTTTCGCCGCTGCTGTGGGCCAAGATCGCCCGTGGCCTGTCCGCCGGCCGTGTACAGTCGGTGGCGGTGAAGCTGGTGGTGGAGCGCGAGCGTGAAATCCGCGCGTTCATCCCGGAAGAGTACTGGGAAATCCACGCCGACCTCGGCACCGCCAAGAACGCCAAGGTGCGTTTCGAAGTGGCCCGCGAGAAGGGTGAGGCCTTCAAGCCGCTGAACGAAGCCCAGGCCATGGCCGCGCTGGAGAAGCTCAAGGCTTCCAGCTACAGCGTGGTCAAGCGCGAAGACCGCCCGACCAGCAGCAAGCCGTCGGCACCGTTCATTACCTCCACCTTGCAGCAGGCCGCCAGCAACCGCCTGGGCTTCGGTGTGAAGAAAACCATGATGATGGCCCAGCGCTTGTACGAAGCCGGCTACATCACCTACATGCGTACCGACTCGACCAACCTGTCGGCCGACGCCCTGGATATGGCGCGCAGCTACATCGAGCGCGAGTTCGGCAAGCAGTACCTGCCCGAGGCACCGCTGGTGTACGGCAGCAAGGAAGGCGCCCAGGAGGCGCACGAAGCGATTCGTCCTTCCGACGTGAACACCCACCCGAGCAAGCTCAGTGGCATGGAGCGTGACGCCGAGCGCCTGTATGAGCTGATCTGGCGCCAGTTCCTGGCCTGCCAGATGCCGCCGGCGCAGTACCTGTCCACCAGCGTCACCGTGGCTGCAGGCGACTTCGAGTTGCGTGCCAAGGGCCGTATCCTCAAGTTCGACGGTTACACCCGTGTGCTGCCGCAACAGAGCAAGCCTGGCGAAGACGACGTGTTGCCGGAAATGGTCCAGGGCGAAGCGCTGAAGCTGATCCAGATCGACCCGAGCCA
Source organism: Pseudomonas sp. C5pp (assembly GCF_000814065.1). NCBI lineage: Bacteria > Pseudomonadati > Pseudomonadota > Gammaproteobacteria > Pseudomonadales > Pseudomonadaceae > Pseudomonas > Pseudomonas sp. C5pp. The sequence continues at coordinate 28,212 of NZ_JWLN01000019.1, forward strand.
GCACTTCACCAAGCCACCGGCGCGCTTCACCGAAGCCAGCCTGGTCAAGGAAATGGAAAAGCGCGGCATCGGTCGCCCGTCGACCTATGCGGCGATCATTTCGACCATTCAGGACCGTGGCTATGTGACCCTGCACAACCGCCGCTTCTATTCCGAGAAGATGGGCGACATCGTCACCGAGCGCTTGTCCGAAAGCTTCTCCAACCTGATGGACTACGGCTTTACCGCCGACATGGAAGAGAACCTCGACGACGTGGCCCAGGGCGAGCGTGACTGGAAGAACGTGCTCGACGAGTTCTATGGCGATTTCAGCAAGAAGCTGCAGACTGCCGAGTCCAACGAAGACGGCATGCGTGCCAACCAGCCGACCATGACCAACATTCCTTGCAAGGAATGTGGCCGGCCGATGATGATCCGCACCGCCTCCACCGGCGTGTTCCTCGGTTGCTCGGGCTACAGCCTGCCGCCGAAAGAGCGCTGCAAGGCCACCGTCAACCTGGTGCCGGGCGACGAGATTGCCGCCGACGACGAGGGCGAATCGGAATCTCGTGTGTTGCTGGGCAAGCACCGCTGCCCGATCTGCGCCACGGCGATGGATGCCTACCTGCTGGACGAGAAGCACAAGCTGCACATCTGCGGTAACAACCCGGATTGCGCTGGCTACGAGATCGAGGAAGGCAACTACCGCATCAAGGGTTACGAAGGGCCGAGCCTGGAGTGCGACAAGTGCGGCAGCGAGATGCAGTTGAAGACCGGCCGCTTCGGCAAGTTCTTCGGTTGCACCAACCCGGCGTGCAAGAACACTCGCAAACTGCTCAAGAGCGGCGAGGCGGCGCCACCGAAGATGGACAAGGTGGACATGCCGGAGCTCAAGTGCGAGAAGGTCGACGATACCTACGTGCTGCGTGATGGCGCTTCGGGGCTGTTCCTGGCCGCCAGCCAGTTCCCCAAGAACCGCGAAACCCGCGCACCGCTGGTGCTGGAGATCGTGCCGCACAAGCATGAGATCGATCCGAAGTACCACTTCCTGTGCGATGCGCCGCAGAAAGACCCGGAAGGCCGTCCGGCGGTGATCCGCTACAGCCGCAAGACCAAGGAGCAGTATGTGCAGTCCGAGGTTGATGGCAAGCCGACCGGCTGGAAGGCGTTTTACGACGGCAATGCGTGGAAGGTTGAAGACAAGCGCTGATCTGTCAGTGCTGTAATTGGGGCCGCTTCGCGCCCCTTCGCGGGCTTGCCCGCTCCTACAGGTACAGCGCAAGCCTTGGGCTTGAAGCAATTCTGTGGGAGCGGGCAAGCCCGCGAAGGGGCGCAAAGCGGCCCCAATCATTTATGATGCAGCTATCCGCCTTGCAGCCTTAGGGAGGTCACTGAAATGGCCCAGGAACTCTACACCCGCACCAATCAGAAACTGTTCTTTGCCGGCCTCGCCCTAGAGTCCATGGCCAAGGCCGAACAAAGCCAGGCCATGAATGCACAAGGCCTGGTCCAGGCCGAACGCGAGTCGGCGCTGTTCCATCTCTACGGCGCATTGCTGGGCCTGTGTCATGAAATTGGTGGCTTCTACCGCCTGCCAGTTGTTGCAACTGTCGAGCAGGCACTGGCTGACGACGCCCTGAACGGTATTGCCATCCCGGAAGTGGCCGAGCTGTTGGAGCTGGCCCGCCAGCGCGAAACCTGGCTGGCACAAATGCTTGGTGCTTATGCCGATTTGTTCCGACCACCGGTCGCGAAAAAAACGCCGAAAACCGACGTTACCCAGCCATTGATCCAGGCGGTCAATCTCGATGAGCCCGAGCATCCTGCGCTGTCGCGTGCTGAACTGGAAAGCTGGCGCAGCGACCTCAAAGGCCTGGTGAGACGTTTCCGTGACGCGTTGAGTGAGTGCTGATAGCTGCTACGGCTGGTACAATGCTGGCCTTTCGCGGAGAACTGCCATTTATGTCTACGTCGTTTCTGGAAATTGTCGAGTTGCCTGATGGCCGCATCGAACTGCGTCGCGCCGAGGATGAGGGCTCTCTGGTAACCCTGGATTTCTCGGAAGACGCCAAGGCGTTCCTGCAGGGTCAGCATGTGGAAGTGGCCAAGGCCATGCTCAGCGTGGGCGTGCAGATGGCCGGACGCCTGATGGATGGCGAGCTTGAGCGTGATGAAGGGCCGCGTGTGCTGCACTGAGGTGCAGCAGGGCATCAGGTTTCATGCAGTGACAGGCAAAGCCTGAACATCAGCCGAGGCGGATGTTCAGGCTTTGTGCGTTTCCGGCACCGGCAGCGCGCAGCAATTGCTGGCGCGCAGTGGCGTTGACATTGCCCAGCCAGCTGACGACGGTGTGGCTGCGGCCCAGACGCAAGGCTTCGCAGGCCAGTTGAAGCGGGCTTTGATTGCCACGAGGTTGCAGCAGCAGGATGCGTTCACGGTTGAGCCCGGCATCGCGCAGCCAGGCCTGGGTCAGGCTCGACGGCGGGGCGATCAGGGTCAGCCAGCGGGTCTCGTCCTCTTCGCTCAGTTCGCGCAGCACGGGTGCCAGCAGGCTTTGGCAATGCCCGGGGGCTCCGCGCAGCGACAGTTCGCTGAACAGCTCGGGCTGGCTGCTCTTGCGCGCCACTTCGCTGGTTTTCAGGCCAGGCAGTACGGGCTGGGCGAGGAATGCTTCGAACAATGGCAACTGAGCTTGCTCGGGTACGTGAATGAACTGCTGCATGACGCCTCCTGGATCAGCGGCGAATGACGCCGACGCTCAAGCCCTCGATCACCAGCTCCTGTTCTTTCAGGTCGACTTCGATGGGGGCGAATTCGGGGTTTTCGGCAAGCAGCCACACCTTGCTGCCTTCGCGCTTGAAGCGCTTGACGGTGACTTCGTCGCCGATGCGGGCCACGACGATCTGGCCATTGCGGGCTTCGCGGCAGGTGTGTACCGCCAGCAGGTCGCCATCGAAGATGCCGACGTCCTTCATGCTCATGCCGTGTACGCGCAGCAGATAGTCGGCCTGGGGGTGGAAGAAGTCGGGGTTGATGTTGCAGGATTGCTCGATGTGCTGTTCGGCAAGGATCGGCGCGCCGGCGGCAACCCGGCCGATGATCGGCAGGCCGCTTTCTTCGGCCTTGGCTTCCAGGCCGGGGATGCGAATACCACGGGAGGCGCCCGGGGTCATCTCGATCGCGCCCTTGCGGGCGAGGGCCTTGAGGTGCTCCTCGGCGGCGTTGGGCGACTTGAAGCCCAGCTCCTGAGCAATCTCGGCGCGCGTCGGCGGGAAGCCGTTGTCTTCCAGGCAACGCTTGATGAACGCGAGAATTTCGGCTTGGCGTGGCGTCAGTTTCAACATGGTGAGCGCTCTGTCTTTTTGTACAGTGACTGGGATTATATACAGTACTGGATGCGCTGCAAGCCAAAACCTGCAATAAACAGCAGCAATGGCGCTTGCAGCCACCCGCCTGGCGTTTTTAAATGGCGACCGACCGGTCACCGAGCCTTGACAGAAACAGGGCTGAAACGTATGTTTCAAACACCTGTTTGTCTGGCGGAGTAGTCGGAGTAGTCATGGCCCAATCGGAAACCGTTGAACGCATTCTCGATGCTGCCGAGCAGCTGTTCGCGGAAAGGGGGTTCGCAGAAACCTCGTTGCGGCTGATTACCAGCAAGGCCGGGGTCAACCTGGCGGCGGTCAACTATCACTTTGGCTCCAAGAAAGCCCTTATCCAGGCAGTGTTCTCGCGTTTCCTCGGGCCGTTCTGCGCCAGCCTCGAACGTGAGCTGGAGCGGCGCCAGGCCAAGCCTGAGCACAAGCCGAGCCTCGAGGAGCTGCTGGAAATGCTGGTCGAGCAGGCTTTGGCCGTGCAGCCGCGCAGCAACAACGACCTGTCGATCTTCATGCGCCTGCTGGGTCTGGCCTTCAGCCAGAGCCAGGGCCACCTGCGGCGTTACCTGGAGGACATGTACGGCAAGGTGTTCCGCCGCTACATGCTGCTGGTCAACGAGGCCGCGCCGCGCATTCCGCCGCTGGAGCTGTTCTGGCGCGTGCACTTCATGCTTGGTGCTGCCGCCTTCAGCATGTCTGGTATCAAGGCCCTGCGGGCGATTGCCGAAACCGATTTCGGCATCAATACCTCGATCGAGCAGGTAATGCGCCTGATGGTGCCGTTCCTGGCTGCGGGCATGCGTGCCGATAGCGGTGTAACCGACGACGCCATGGCCGCCGCGCAGCTGCGCCCGCGCACCAAGACCAGCGCAGGCGCCACCACCGCCAAGGCCTGAAGGCTGGGCGGGGCAGGGCGCTTCGGCTAAGCTAGCGCCCATGCCTGACCTCGACTTCCTGCACATTTCCCTCGCCGATCAGCGCCTTTATGGTTTTGCCGATGGCCAGCTGCGCGTACGCCTGCCGGTTTCAACGGCGCGCAACGGCGCCGGCGAGCGCAACGGCTCGGGTTGCACGCCGTGTGGCTTGCACCAGGTGCGAGCGAAGATCGGCGCGGGCTTGCCGCTGAATGCGGTATTGGCCGGGCGGCGCTGGACCGGCGAGGTGTGGTCGCCGGCCTTGCATGCGCAATACCCCGGCCGGGACTGGATCCTCACCCGCATCCTCTGGCTTAGTGGCTGCGAGCCGGGTGTCAACCGCCTGGGTGCGGTCGACACCTTCCGCCGTTATATCTACCTGCACGGCACCCCGGATACGGAACCCTTGGGCGTAGCGCTGTCCCATGGATGCATACGCCTGCGCAATACCGATTTGCTAAGCCTGTTCGAGCAGGTGCCGGCTCATTGCCCGGTGCGCATCGAGCAGGCCGCCTGCCCCCAGTGGGCTTCTCTCAGTCTTCAATGAAGGATTACCCATGACTGTCAGCCTGCAAGGCTCCCTGATGGTGGATATCGCCGGTAAATGGCTGACCGCCGAAGACCGTCACCTGCTGCGCCAACCTGAAGTGGCTGGCCTGATCATTTTTGCCCGCAACATCGACAGCCCGCGCCAGGTGCGTGAACTGTGCGCGTCGATCCGTGCCATCCGGCCCGACCTGATCCTGGCGGTGGACCAGGAGGGCGGCCGGGTGCAGCGCCTGCGCCAGGGCTTTGTGCGCCTGCCGGCCATGCGAGCGCTGGCCGACAATGACAACGCCGAGTACCTGGCCGAGCAGTGCGGTTGGTTGATGGCGACCGAGGTGCTGGCGGTTGGCCTGGACCTCAGCTTTGCCCCGGTACTCGACCTGGACCACCAGCGCAGCGCCGTGGTGGGCAGCCGCGCCTTCGAGGGTGACCCGCTGCGTGCCACGCAACTGGCCGGGGCGTTCATCCGTGGCATGAATGCGGCGGGCATGGCGGCTTGTGGCAAGCACTTCCCGGGGCATGGCTGGGCCGAAGCGGACTCGCATGTGGCCATCCCGACCGATGAGCGCAGCCTCGAACAGCTGCGCCAGGCCGACCTGGTGCCGTTCACCCGCCTGAGCGGGCAATTGGCGGCAGTGATGCCGGCGCATGTCATCTACCCGCAGGTCGACAACCAGCCGGCTGGCTTCTCGCGGCGCTGGTTGCAGGACATCCTGCGTGGGGAGCTGGGTTTCGACGGGGTGATCTTCAGTGACGATTTGTCGATGGCCGGCGCACATGTTGTCGGGGATGCGGCGAGCCGCATCGAAGCAGCACTGAGCGCCGGTTGTGATATGGGGCTGGTTTGCAATGATCGGGCGGCTGCGGAGCTGGCACTGAGTGCGGCACAACGCATGAAGGTAAAACCTTCGCCACGCATCGCAGGCATGCGCGGGCAAGGGTTTGCGCGGACTGACTATCGTCAGCAGCCTCGTTGGCAGCAGGCATTGTCCGCGTTGAAGGACGCTCAACTGGTCGACTGACGAGGCTCCACCCTGCTCGGTCCGAGACAGGATCCTGCGTTTTCGATGTGCGTATTGCGTGAGTACACCGGGAAATGTGCCCCGGTGTACCAGGCAGCACGCATTCCAGAGACTCGGGCAAAGCGGAGATTTCTCCGCTTCGCCCGTAATGGGTTTCTGATATTCGATTAGAGGATTTTGTAATGACAGTTTGTATGCAGGGGGCCTTGATGGTCGATATCGAAGGCACAGGGCTGACGCCTGAGGATCGTCGGTTATTGGTTCAGCCTGAAGTAGCTGGTTTGATCATCTTTGCTCGTAATATTGCCCACCCGCGTCAGGTGCGGGAGCTGTGCGCTTCGGTACGTGCTTTGCGCCCTGACCTGATCATTGCGGTCGATCAGGAAGGTGGGCGGGTGCAACGCTTGCGTGAAGGGTTCGTCAGGTTGCCATCCATGCGGCAGATCGCCCAGAGCGATAATGCCGAGCGTTTGGCCGGGCATTGTGGCTGGTTGATGGCAACCGAGGTGCTGGCGATCGGGCTGGATTTGAGTTTTGCTCCAGTGCTCGATCTGGATCATGGGCGCAGTGCAGTCATTGGTGCACGTGCCTTCGATGGTGATCCTGAGCGTGTCACTCAGCTGGGTGGGGCGTTCATCCGTGGCATGACTGCAGCGGGCATGGCAGCCTGCGGCAAGCATTTTCCTGGGCATGGCTGGGCTGAGGCCGATTCGCATGTGGCCATTCCCGTAGATGATCGCAGCCTGGATGAACTGCGCAAGACGGACCTGGTGCCATTTACCCGATTGGCACGCCGGCTGTCGGCAGTGATGCCTGCACATGTGATCTATCCCCAGGTCGATAGTAAGCCCGCCGGTTTTTCGAGGCGCTGGCTTCAGGACATTCTCAGGGGGGAGCTTGGCTTCGATGGCGTGATTTTCAGTGATGATCTGTCCATGGCCGGTGCCCATGTGGTCGGAGATGTTGCTGGTCGCGTCGAGGCTGCTTTCGGTGCGGGATGTGACGTGGCCCTGGTATGTAATGACCGGGCTTCGGCAGAGCTCGCACTGCTGGCTGCGCAGCGCTTGAAAGTCAAGCCATCGCCGCGCCTTGCTCGGATGCGAGGCTTCAGTTTTGCGCGCACTGACTATCGCCAGCAGCCGCGGTGGCTGGAGGCGTTGGGGGCGTTGCGGGAGGCGCAGTTGGTCGATTGACCGCGCCGGCCCCTTCGCGGGCATGCCCGCTCCCACAGGTACGGCACCGCCCTTGAGGGCACTGATATCCCTGTGGGAGCGGGTTTACCCGCGAAGGGGCCGGTACAGGCAGCGAAGGATTCTGGGCTACCGCCCGCGCTTCCCGGGCAGCGGCGCAAACAGCGCTTCGATCTCTTCATCCCCCAGCCGCCATTGCCCGGCCTGCCCGCCATCCAGCAGGCTCGCCGCCAGCGCCGCCTTCTCCTGCTGCAACAGCTGGATCTTTTCTTCCACCGTTCCCCGGGTGATCAGCTTGAACACGAATACCGGCTTGTCCTGGCCAATGCGGTAGGCGCGGTCGGTAGCCTGGTTTTCGCTGGCCGGGTTCCACCAGGGGTCGAAGTGGATCACCGTGTCCGCGGCTGTCAGGTTCAAGCCCACGCCACCCGCCTTGAGGCTGATCAGGAACACTTCGCTGTCACCCTGCTGGAACTGCTGCACCGGCGTGCGCCGGTCGCGGGTGTCGCCGGTCAGCAGGCTGTAGCGAATCTTGCGCTTCTCCAGTTCCTGCTCGATCAACGCCAGCATCGAGGTGAACTGCGAGAACAACAGCACCCGGCGCCCTTCGCTCAACAACTCTTCGAGCATTTCCAGCAACGCGCCCAGTTTGCCCTTGTCGGCCTGGTTGCCTTTGCTTTCCACCCCTTTGACCAGGCGCAGGTCGCAGCATACCTGGCGCAGCTTGAGCAGGGCGTCGAGGATGATGATCTGGCTGCGCGCGGCGCCATTGCGGGCGATTTCATCGCGGACTTTCTTGTCCATGGCCACCCGTACGGCCTCGTAGGTGTCACGCTGGGCATCGCTAAGCTCGACCCAGTGCACCATCTCGGTCTTGGCCGGCAGCTCGGTCGCCACCTGCTCCTTGGTGCGGCGCAGCAGGAACGGGCGGATGCGGCTGGCCAGGTGGGCCATGCGCTCGCTGTCGCCGTGGCGCTCGATCGGTGTGCGGTAGTCCTGGTTGAAGCGCTTCAGGTCACCCAGCCAGCCAGGCATGAGGAAGTGGAAAATCGACCACAGCTCGCCGAGGTTGTTTTCCATTGGCGTGCCGGTCAGGCAGACGCGCTGATTGGCCCGCAGCTCGCAAACCGCGAGGGCGGCCTTGCTGGTGCTGCTCTTGATGTTCTGCGCCTCATCCAGCACCAGCACATGCCAGGCATGGGCGCGCAGTTGCTCGAGGTCGCGCGGCACCAGGGCATAGGTGGTCAGGACCAGGTCGTATTCGTGCAATTTGGCGAAATGCTTGCTGCGCCCCGGGCCTTGCAGGGCCAGCACGCGCAGCCCGGGGGCGAAGCGCTGGGCTTCGTCCAGCCAGTTGGGCACCAGGCTGGTCGGCATCACCGCCAGGGCCGGTGCGCTCAGGCGCCCGGACTGTTTCTCCAGCAGCAGATGTGCCAGGGCCTGCAGGGTCTTGCCCAGCCCCATGTCGTCGCCGAGGATGCCGCCGGTGCCCATCTCGCGCAGCGCCTGCAGCCAGTTCAGGCCTTGTTGCTGGTAAGGGCGCAGGCTGGCCTGCAGCCCGGACGGCGGTTCTACCTGCAAATCACGGGCATCGCGCAGGCGGCGGCCCAGGTCGCGCACATGCTCGCCACCCTCCCAATGCAGGGGCAGGCCTTCGATGTCGTTCAGGCGTGCGGCATCGGCGCGGTCCAGGCGCAGGGACGGGCCTGCGGCGTCTTCGTGCAGGTACAGTTCGCCCAGGGTGCCCATCACTGCCTTGATACGGCCATAGGGCAAGGCAACGCGCAGGGCCGGGGCATCGAGGCGACCACGGTTGAGGTCGATCAGCAGGTGCTCGTCGTCACTGCGCCGGGCCAGTTCGCTGGGGCGCAGCAGTTCCGGGTTGCTGCGCAGCAGCTGCAGCACGATCGGCAGCAGGCTGTGGCGCTGGCCATCGACCACGATGCCCAGCTCCAGGTCGAACCATTCATGGCCGGGCGCTTCGTCGATGGTGGCGTACCAGTCATCCACCTCCTGCAGGTTGAAAGCGAAGTCACGGTGGATGTCGATGTCCCAACCTGCTTCGCGCAGGCGCGGCAGGCCTTCTCGGGCAAAGCGCAGCCAGGCTTCGTCATCGGGCAACTGGAGCATCTCGCCGGCACTGTCTGGCAGGGCCTTGCTCTGCCGGGTGGCGGCCTTGAAACCGAGGTCGCGCAGCACCTTGCGCAGCGCCTGTTCGACCTGGGGCTGGCGGCGGATTCGCTGGCAGGTATCGCCGACCAGGCGGGTCAGCGGCTTGTCGTCGCTGCCGCTGGTTCGCAGGCCGTCGTAGTCGAATGCCAGCGCGGCACGGTGTTGCATCTGCCGTTGCATGCGGCCGGTCTTGGGCATGTAGGCGCTGAATTCGAGGCTGCCCAGGGTCAGGTACGGCCTGGGTTGCAGGTCGTCAATGAGTTGTTCGTCCAGCGTGGTCGGCGTAGGGAGTTGGTGGTTCAAGGCGTTGAGCTTGTGGCTGAGGGGCACGACAAGGTGTTCCGGAACGTCAGGAGCGATGGTCAGTTGCAGGGCAATATGCGGATCGAGGCTGTGCTCGAGCTTGCCCACCACGCTGCCGGTGAAATCGAAATAGTAAAGTGGCAGCAGCGCAATCACGCAGTTCAGCGGCGTTTCACCGTGGTACCAGATGCCCCGATAGTGACCATTGTCCAGCCGCACCCAGCGAAACTCGGCCGCAAGCGTAGGGCCCTCGCGCAGCAGGGGCTTGTTTTCGTCAAAGAGCATGCGGCCGGTATCCAGCGCGCGCTGGAACAGTTCGCCGCCTTCCCGGCCTTTGAGCTGGTAGCCGCGGTCCTGGCTGCCGGCCTGATTGAGCGCCGAAAGCAGGCGCAAGATGCGGATATCGTCTTCCTTGACGAAGCGCGGGGGTTCGTAAAGGAAATCGTAGAGTGACTGCACACGGCTATAGCGAACGCCCTGGTCTTCGCGAGTGCCTTTGCGTACCCGCAGCGCGCAGCCGGGCTCGTCGGTCAGCCTGAGTTGGTAGCAAACCATGCGCCCACGTTTGTCTTGGGTTTCGGCAGGCTCCTGCGCAGGCTGTTCGAGACCTTTCAGCCAGCGCTGCAGATCGGCCGGTAATGCGTCACCATGACTTTTTATCGTTGCCTGTTGTCCGCTAAGGACGAACAGCGCGGCGGCGCAATGCTTGCAGTTATGCCCCACGGGGCAGCTGCACTGGCCGCGTACATGGCAGCGGCCAGCCAGGGCGGTGAGGGTTATCTTCTGCCGATAAGGGCTGCCCTCGCTGCCACGACAGCTGGCTTCGACGAGTGCGCCGATGCAGCTTTCGATCTCTACCCGGTCTTCCCGGGCGTAACGCTCGCCGCGTTGCAGGACCGGGCCGGTGAACGACTGGGTCCAGTTCGGGTACTCGCGCAGCAACTGGAGAGCGTCACGGCTCATTGCATCACTGCTCCATCATCTCCGGGTCCATTACCGGCATTTTAGGCGTACCTGGTGGTGTCACCTTCAGCAGCACCGCCAGGTGCCCACCATCGAGGAAGGTCAGCTGGCCGCCCTTGACGTTGCTGTTGCTCTGCTTGAACTGCTCGCTTTGCAGCACGCTGCCGTTACCGTCCAGCTGGTTGACCCAGAAATTGGCCTCGACCGCGATGAAACGGCCCTCGGCGATGCTCAGGTTGCCTTCGATGGGGAAGTGGCCGAACTGCTCGGCGCCTTCACCCAAGGCGATGCGGCTGGGCTCGCTGCCCACTTGCTGCTGCCAGGCCTTGTGCAGCAGCACGGTGTAGTCGGCGGTGGCTTCCAGGCGGGTGGCTTCGTCTTCCAGCGCCAGGCGACGCTCGGCGTCCTTCTCCAGGCGCGGAGCGCCAGCGCTCCAGTCTTCGGGGGCAAACGGGCTGGTGAAGGCGGGCACGCTGTTCTGCCGCACCAGGATCATTTCTACCTGATATAGGCCTTCGGCGAAGGCGGCCGGGGCGAACAGCGCCAGCAGCAGGGTCAGGCAACGGATGGCACGCATGGGTCTTCCTTAGGCAGGCTGTGGGGTCAGGCGCTCGAACAGCGCCTCCAGGGTATTGAAACGTTCGTCGGGGCGTTCCATGGGCACCAGGAAACGGAACTGGGTGGCGCCTTCGAACTTGTAGCGTTTGGGCTGGCCCTGGATCAGCTTGATCAGGGTCAGCGGGTCGACCGGGGTCTCGGCCTCGAACTCGATCTTGCCGCCGTTGGGGCCGGCGTCGACTTTCTTGATGCCGAGCTTTTCCGCGTGCAGCTTGAGCGAGGTCAGGCGCATCAGGTTCTTGGTCGGCTCGGGCAGCAGGCCGAAGCGGTCGATCATTTCCACCTGCAGGTCCTTGAGGCCTTCTTCATCGGCAGCCGAGGCAATGCGCTTGTACAGGATCAGCCGTGCATGCACGTCGGGCAGGTAGTCCTCGGGGATCAGTGCCGGCAGGCGCAGGTTGATTTCCGGTCCGCCGCCCAGCGGCTGCTCAAGGTTGGGCTGGGTGCCCTTGCGGATCGCCTTGACCGCGCGTTCGAGCATTTCCATGTACAAGGTAAAGCCCACCGCCTGGATCTGCCCGCTCTGGCCTTCGCCCAGCAGCTCACCGGCGCCGCGAATCTCCAGGTCGTTGGTGGCCAGCACGAAGCCGGCACCGAGGTCCTGGGTGTTGGCGATCGCCTCCAGGCGTTTTTCGGCGTCGGCGCTGACCTTCTGCCGGGTTGGCGTCAGCAGGTAGGCGTAGGCCTGGTGGTGGCTTCGGCCAACACGGCCGCGCAACTGGTGCAGCTGGGCCAGGCCGAACTTGTCGGCGCGCTCGATGACGATCGTGTTGGCGCTGGGCACGTCGATGCCGGTTTCGATGATGGTCGAGGCCACCAGCACGTTGAAGCGCTTGTGGTAGAAGTCGCTCATCACCTGTTCCAGCTCGCGCTCGCGCATCTGCCCGTGGCCGATGCCGATGCGCGCCTCGGGCACCAGTTCGGCAAGCTCGGCGGCGCATTTCTCGATGGTTTTCACATCGTTGTGCAGGTAGTACACCTGGCCACCGCGCAGCAGCTCGCGCAGCAGCGCCTCCTTGACCGTGCTCTTGTTCTGCTCCATGACGAAGGTGCGTACCGACAGGCGGCGCGCCGGTGGCGTGGCGATGATCGACAGGTCGCGCATGCCCGCCACCGCCATGTTCAGGGTACGCGGGATCGGCGTGGCGGTGAGGGTGAGGATGTCCACTTCGCTGCGCAGGGCCTTGAGCTGTTCCTTCTGGCGCACGCCAAAGCGGTGCTCTTCGTCGATGATGGCCAGGCCCAGGTCCTTGAAGCGTACATCGTCCTGCAGCAGCTTGTGGGTGCCGATGAGGATGTCGATCTTGCCTTCGGCCAGCTCGGCGGCGGCGTTGGCCACTTCCTTGGCCGACTTGAAGCGGCTCATCACCTCCACGGTCACCGGCCAGTCGGCGAAGCGGTCGCGGAAGCTGTTGTAGTGCTGCTGGGCGAGCAGGGTGGTGGGTACCAGCACGGCCACCTGGCGGCCGCTGTGTACGGCGATGAACGCTGCGCGCATGGCGACTTCGGTCTTGCCGAAGCCGACGTCGCCGCACACCAGGCGGTCCATCGGCTTGGGCGCCAGCATGTCGGCACGCACGGCTTCGATGGCAGCCTGTTGATCCGGGGTTTCCTCGAACGGGAAGCCGGCGCTGAAGGTGGCGTAGTCGGCGGACGGGTCGGCAAATGCATAGCCTTTGCGCGCGGCGCGGCGGGCATAGATATCGAGCAGTTCGGCGGCGACGTCGCGCACTTGTTCGGCGGCCTTGCGCTTGGCTTTCTGCCAGGCCTCCGAGCCCAGCCGGTGCAGCGGTGCCAAGGCATCGTCGCTGCCAGTGTAGCGGGCGATCAGGTGCAGGTTGGCCACCGGCACGTACAGCTTGGCACCCTCGGCATACTCCAGGGTGAGGAATTCGGCGGCCTGGCCGTCGATTTCCAGGGTGGCCAGGCCCAGGTAACGGCCCACACCATGGTCGATGTGCACCACCGGCGCGCCTTCGCGCAGCTCGGTCAGGTTCTTGATCACCGCGTCGTTGGCGGTTTCGCCGCGCTTGTCGCGGCGCCGGCGCTGCATGACCCGCTGGCCGAACAGCGGGCTTTCGGCGATCAGGGCCAGGCCTGGGTCGTCCAGCAGCAGGCCTTCGTCCAGTGGGGCGATGGTGATTGCCAGGCGTTCGCTGCCGGTGATGAAGTCGGCCCAGCCGTCGACGGTATGCGGGCGCAGTTTCAGCCGCTCGAGCAGCTCCAGCAGCACTTCGCGGCGGCCCGCCGATTCGGCGGTGAACAACACCCGGCCGGGGAACTGGTCGAGGAAGTTGGCCAGTTCGGCCAGGGGCTGGTTGGCCTTGGCTTCGATTGCCAGGTTGGGCAGGGCGCGTGCCGGGAAGCGCTCGCGACCCACGCCCGGGTCGAGGTCTTCGGTGCTGACCACTACCCGTGGCCATTGCTTGAGCCGGGCAAAGCAGTCTTCCACCGGCAGGAACAGCTCGGCCGGCGGCAGCAGCGGCCGGCTCAGGTCGCCACGGCGGTCTTCATAACGCCCGCGCACGTCGTTCCAGAAGTGTTCGGCGGCCTGTTCCACGCCGGGCAGCGAGAATACCTGGGTGTCGGCCGGCAGGTAGTCGAACAGGGTCGAGGTCTCTTCGAAGAACAGCGGCAGGTAGTACTCGATGCCGGCGGGGATGATGCCGCTGGCCAGGTCCTGGAAGATCGCGCTGCGGCGGAAGTCGACATCGAAGCGTTCGCGGAAGCGCGCCTTGAAGCGGGTCACTTCCTCTTTCTGCATCGGGAACTCGCGCGCCGGCAGCAGGCGCACCGAATCCACCTTGTCGATCGAGCGCTGGGTCTCGGGGTCGAAGGTGCGCAGCGTCTCGATCTCGTCATCGAACAGGTCGATACGGTAGGGCAGCTTGCTACCCATCGGGAACAGGTCGATCAACGCGCCGCGCACGGCGAACTCGCCATGCTCGTAGACGGTGTCGACGCAGCGATAGCCACTGGCCTCCAGGCGCAGGCGCATCTGCTCCACGTCGATGGTCTGGCCCACGTCCAGCACCAGGCTGCTGCCCAGCAGGAAGCGGGTCGGCGCCAGGCGGTGCAGGGCGGTGGTGACCGGCACCACGAGGATGCCGTGGCTCAGCTCGGGCAGGCGGTAGAGGCTGGCGATGCGCTGGGAAATGATGTCCTGGTGCGGCGAGAACAGGTCGTAGGGCAGGGTTTCCCAATCAGGGAACGGCAGCACCGGCAGGTCCGGGGCAAAGAAGCGAAGTTCCTGTTCCAGACGATCGGCAGCCTGGCTGTCGGCAGTCAGCAGCAAAGTGAAGCGGCCCGCGCTGCTGGCGGCCTCGGCGATGGCCAGGCTGAGGGCGGCACCGGGTAGATTGCCCCAGGTTTGTTTGCCGGCCGTGGCCGACATTTGCGGTAGGCGCAGAACTGACACGGGAGATTGCACTCCAAGCGTTGCGGCAAAGAGATCGATTGTACCGGTGACGGTGCCGGCTGTCAGGTTCGAAAGGGCATGAACGCTGGCTTGCGTGGCCGCGACAGGCGCTCATTGCCCGTAACGCGTTGGGGCGTCATAATGTAGCCCCTTTTTTCTGTCCCTACATGTGGAAGGTTCCCGTGACTCAGAAGCCCGACCAGTGTCTTGGTGAGTGGATCGATCGTGAAGCCCTGGCTGAAGCGATGATCCCGCTTATCGGTCAGCTCTACCGCAACAACAACGTGGTGAGCTCGATTTATGGCCGTAGCCTGATCAACCGTTCGGTTATCTCGATCCTCAAGGCGCACCGCTTTGCGCGTCATCGTCAAGCCGACGAAACCGAACTGTCCGTCCACGAGACATTCCCCCTGCTCAAGGCCATGAGCGAGCTGAAACTGGGCGCCGCTTCGGTCGACCTGGGCAAGCTGGCCAACAAGTTCAAGCAGGAAGGCAATGGCCGCACTGCCGAGCAGTTCGTCCGTGAAGAACTGGCCGAGGTGGTTGGCCAGCAGAACGCTTCGGCGCGCAAAGGCACCGACGTTGTCCTGTACGGCTTCGGCCGCATCGGCCGCCTGCTGGCGCGCATCCTGATCGAGAAGACCGGTGGCGGCGACGGCCTGCGCCTGCGCGCCATCGTCGTGCGCAAGGGCGCCGAGAACGACCTGGTCAAGCGTGCCAGCCTGCTGCGCCGTGACTCGGTGCACGGCCCGTTCGATGGCACCATCACCATCGACGAAGCCAACAACACCATCACCGCCAACGGCAACCTGATCCAGGTTATCTACGCCAAGAGCCCGAGCGAAGTCGACTACACCCAGTACGGCATCGAAAACGCGCTGATCGTCGACAACACCGGCGTATGGCGTGATGCCGACGGCCTGGGCCAGCACCTGGCCTGCCCGGGCGCTGCCCGCGTGATCCTCACCGCACCTGGCAAGGGCGCGCTGAAGAACATCGTGCACGGCATCAACCACGGCGACATCGCTGCCGATGACAAGATCATCTCGGCCGCTTCCTGCACCACCAACGCCATCGTGCCGGTGCTCAAGGCCATCAACGACCAGTACGGCATCGTCAACGGCCACGTCGAAACCGTTCACTCGTTCACCAACGACCAGAACCTGATCGACAACTTCCACAAGGGCAGCCGCCGCGGCCGCGCCGCGCCGCTGAACATGGTCATCACCGAAACCGGCGCCGCCACTGCTGCCGCCAAGGCACTGCCAGTGCTGAAGGGCAAGCTGACCGGCAACGCCATTCGCGTACCGACGCCGAACGTTTCGATGGCCATCCTCAACCTCAACCTCGAGAAGGCCACCAGCCGCGACGAGATCAACGAGTACCTGCGCCAGACCGCCATGCACTCGGAACTGCACAAGCAGATCGATTACGTCAGCTCGCAGGAAGTGGTTTCGACCGACTTCGTCGGTTCGCGCCACGCCGGTGTGGTTGACGCCGAAGCGACCATCTGCAATGACAACCGCGTTGTTCTGTACGTCTGGTACGACAACGAATTCGGTTACAGCTGCCAGGTGGTTCGTGTGATGGAAGAGATGGCCGGTGTGAACCCGCCAGCGTTTCCGCACTGATACGCTTGTAAGGCAATGAAAAAACGGGAACCTTCGGGTTCCCGTTTTTTTATCCAGAATTTGTGTTGCCTGTGCCGGCCTCTTCGCGGGTAAACCCGCTCCCACAGGGCCGCGTCGTCCGTGAGGGCAGTGGTATACCTGTGGGAGCGGGTTTACCCGCGAAGAGGCCGGCACAGGCAACCGAGAGCCCGAACCTTGCGCACAGCCTTGCTGTTCATCCTCATGCTGCTCACCGCCTGCAACCAGGGCCCCACCTTGGAGCGCCTGGGCGGCCCGACCATGGGCAGCAGCTACAGCATCCAGTACGTGCGCGAACCCGGCGGCCCGGCGCCGGTTCAGGTGCAGGCGGCAGTGGAAACCATCCTGCACGACATCGACCAGCACTACTCGACCTACCGCGGCGACTCCACCATCAGCCGTTTCAACCAGTTGCCCGCCAACCAGTGCCTGGTGCTGCCGGCCGACATGCTCGAGCTGGTCAGCCTTGGTCAGCACCTGGCCGGGCAGAGCGGCGGCGCCTTCGACCTTACCGTCGAACCCTTGCTCGACCTGTGGGGCTTCGGCCCCCAGGCCCGTCACGAACAGGTGCCCGACCCGTCGGCCCTGGCCCAGGTGCGCCAGCGCGTGGGCTACCGGCACTTGCACATCGACGGCCAGGCCCTGTGCAAGGACGCCCCGGTGCAGCTCGACTTCAACAGCATCGCCGCCGGCCATGCCGTCGACCTGATCGCCGCGCGCCTGCAGGCCATGGGCGTGGCCAACTTTGTCGCCGAAGCCACCGGCGAGCTCAAGGCCGCCGGCCGCAAACCGGATGGCAGCCCCTGGCGCATCGCCCTGGAGCTACCCCGCGAAGATCGCCAGATAGCCCGCCAGATCATCCCGGTCAACGGCCTTTCGGTATCGACCTCGGGTGACTATCGGCACTATTTCGAGGAGAATGGCCGGCGCTATTCGCACACCTTCGATGCCCGCCTCGGGCGCCCGGTGCAGCACGACCTGGCCGCAGTCACCGTGCTCGATGCCTCGGCGCTGCAGGCCGACGGCTATTCGACGCTGCTGTTGATCCTGGGCCCGGAACGTGGCTGGGATTTTGCCGTGGCGCATGGCCTTGCCGCGGTATTGGTGACTCGGGCCGAGGGTGGCTTCGTCTCCCGAGCTACGCCCGCATTCGAACGGGCAGTGAAAGGCGAGTGAAAGCACAAGCAGGGATGATCGCCGCCAGGGAATGGTTCACACATGTAGTGCGGGCGAAATTGGCCTACGACGCGACCAAGGGTTAATGTGCGCGGCGTTCACGCTTGATTAGACTGCACCCGAATTTTCTCATGGCGCCCCGGCGGCATGATCGCGCCCCGCGAGCGACCGTAGCTTGCGGGCCAGTTCTGAAGGAGTACGCATGGCTGTCTACAACTACGACGTAGTGGTGCTGGGTTCCGGCCCGGCCGGGGAAGGTGCGGCAATGAACGCCGCCAAAGCAGGGCGCAAGGTGGCGATGGTCGATAGCCGTCGCCAGGTCGGGGGCAACTGCACCCACCTGGGCACCATCCCGTCCAAGGCACTGCGTCACTCGGTGCGGCAGATCATGCAGTTCAACACCAACCCGATGTTCCGTGCCATCGGTGAGCCGCGCTGGTTCTCGTTCCCCGACGTGCTGAAAAGCGCCGAGAAGGTCATCGCCAAGCAGGTAGCGTCGCGCACCGGCTACTACGCACGTAACCGCGTGGACGTGTTCTTCGGCACCGGCAGCTTCGCCGACGAGCAGACCGTCGAAGTGGTCTGCCCGAACGGTGTGGTGGAAAAGCTCAACGCCAAGCACATCATCATCGCCACCGGCTCGCGCCCGTACCGCCCGGCCGATATCGACTTCCACCACCCGCGCGTCTACGACAGCGACACCATCCTCAGCCTCAGCCACACCCCACGCAAGCTGATCGTGTACGGAGCCGGCGTGATCGGTTGCGAATACGCCTCGATCTTCAGCGGCCTGGGTGTATTGGTAGAGCTGGTAGACAACCGTGGCCAGTTGCTGAGCTTCCTTGACTCGGAAATTTCCCAGGCGCTCAGCTACCACTTCAGCAACAACAACATCACCGTGCGCCACAACGAAGAGTATGAGCGCGTCGAAGGCCTGGACAACGGGGTGATCCTGCACCTGAAGTCGGGCAAGAAGATCAAGGCCGACGCCTTGCTGTGGTGCAACGGCCGTACCGGCAACACCGACAAGCTGGGCCTGGAAAACATCGGCATCAAGGTCAACAGCCGCGGCCAGATCGAGGTCGACGAGGCCTACCGCACCAGCGTGCCGAACATCTACGGTGCCGGCGACGTGATCGGCTGGCCAAGCCTGGCCAGCGCTGCCCATGACCAGGGCCGTTCGGCAGCTGGCAGCATCGTGGACAATGGCAGCTGGCGCTTCGTCAATGATGTGCCGACCGGTATCTATACCATTCCGGAGATCAGCTCGATCGGCAAGAACGAGCAGGAACTGACCCAGGCCAAGGTGCCGTACGAAGTGGGCAAAGCCTTCTTCAAGAGCATGGCCCGTGCACAGATCGCCGGCGAGCCGCAAGGCATGCTGAAGATCCTGTTCCACCGCGAAACACTGGAGGTGCTGGGCGTACACTGCTTCGGCTACCAGGCTTCGGAAATCGTCCATATCGGCCAGGCTGTGATGAACCAGCCGGGCGAGCTGAACAACCTGAAGTATTTCGTCAACACCACGTTCAACTACCCGACCATGGCCGAAGCCTATCGGGTAGCTGCCTACGATGGCCTGAACCGGCTTTTTTGAGCGGCTCCGACCGGTGGCCTGAGCCGGTCGGAGAGACCGATTTCAACCCTGCCCGAGGGTGGTCCTGGCCAAACCGGGAAAGTCTGTAATCAGGCTGTCCACACCGAAGTCAGCGAGCCGGCGCATCAGTGCCGGTTCGTTGACCGTCCACACCGACACGTGCAAACCCTGGGCCTGGGCTTTCAGCAGGCGCTCGGGGGTGCACAGCGTCCAGTTCAATGCCAGCAGGTTGCAGCCATAGTTCTGTGCCACCTTCAATGGGTCGAGCCAGGCGTATTCGGCTACCAGCCCGCGTTTGACGTCCGGCACCAGCTCCAGGGCGGCACCCAGCACTTCGCGTGAGCTGGAGGTAATGGTCACCTTGTCCAGCAGGCCGTACTGCTGGGCCAGTTCGCGGATCGCCAGCACGGTGGTCGCGGCGCGGGTACGCGAGGCGCTTTTCACTTCCAGCTGCCAATGCTCGAACGGGCACTTCTGGAACAGTTCTTCCAGCCTCGGAATCGGGCAGGGCTGGACATGGCCCGGGCCGCCTTTGCGGGCATCTATCTTGACCAGGTCTGCGGCCGGGTGCTCGACCACCTTGCCGCGTTTGCCGGTGGTGCGCTTGAGGGTAGGGTCGTGGATCACCATCAGCTCGTTGTCGGCCGACAGGTGCAAGTCCAGCTCGCAGCGGGTCACGCCATGGGCGAGGCATTGCTGGAAGCTCTTCAGGGTATTCTCGGGCGCTTCGCCCTTGGCGCCGCGGTGGCCGTAGATCAGGGTCACGTTCGTTCCTTCAAATCAGAAAAAAATGGGCTCAGGAGGCGGGGTCGTTCTGTTCCAGCTGCTGGCGCCGTTGCTGCTGCTGGCGTTGCAGGATGTAGCGGGCCAGCAATTGCCGTTGGGCGTCGGTCATGTCGGTGAATTCGGTGCCGATCTCGAAGCCGCCCTCCGGGCGCGGGTCGCAATGGGTGACCTTGCCGCGCAGCAGCAGGCCGTGGGCGCGCGGCATCAGCACCATCTTCACCTTCACCCGGGTGCCGGGGGCAACCGCTGTGGCTTGTGCGAACTCGATGCCGCCTTCGGAAATGACCACCGGCTGGGGCTGGCCAACTTCGCCGAGCAGGGTCTGGGCAACTACTGCGCTAAGCAGGTCGAGGCGTTTGTTCTGCGCACGAAGGAAAGCGGCGAGGGTGCGGTCCTTCTCGCTCAGCTGGCGCAGCAGGTGCTGCGACTCGAAGTCGGACAGGTGCAGCTCGCTGAGCAGGTTGAACAGAGGCGAATCATCTTGCAACACATCTGGGTCAAGGGCTTCGGCCGCGCTGAGGGGGCTGATTTGAAGTGCGATCCGATCTTCGATGCGGTAGTATTCGCGGCGATCTTCTTCGTCTAATGTCGTCATGGCGAACCCAAGGTAGCGGCGGTGGTCCGAGTGTAAAGCCGCCGTAGGCGCCTCGCCACAAGGACGTTCCCTTTCATCCGAACAAGCCCCGACATGTTCAGACCTCTTTTCGCATTCATCGGCACGCGTTATACCCGTGCCAAACGTCGCAATCACTTCGTCTCGTTCATTTCCCTGACCTCGATGATCGGCCTCGCCCTGGGCGTGGTGGTGATGATCGTGGTGCTCTCGGTCATGAACGGTTTCGACCACGAGATGCGTACCCGCGTGTTGGGCATGATCCCCCATGCCACGCTGGAGAGCGGCCAGCCCATTGCCGACTGGCCGGCCCTTGCCCAACAAGTAAAGCAGAATCCGCAGGTGGTGGCGGTTGCGCCCTTCACCCAGATGCAGGGCCTGCTGACCCACGAAGGCAAGGTGCAGAAGGTGCTGCTCAACGGCATCGACCCGGCCCGCGAGCGCGAAGTGTCGATCATCGACAAGTTCGTCCTGCAAGGCCGCCTGGACCAGCTGGCGCCAGGCGAGTGGGGCATCATGATCGGCGACAAGGCCGCGGCCAAGCTGGGCGTGGGCATCGGCGACAAGCTCACCTTCGTCGCCCCCGAGGTCAGCGTGACCCCGGCCGGCATGTTCCCGCGCATGAAGCGCTTCACCGTGGTCGGTACCTTCCACGTGGGCGCGGGCGAAATCGACGGCTACCTGGGCCTGACCAACATCAGCGACCTGTCCCGGCTGCACCGCTGGAAGCCTGACCAGGTCCAGGGCCTGCGCCTGAAGTTCGACGACCTGTTCCAGGCGCCGCGGGTGGCCTGGGACATCGCCCAGCGCCTGGGTGACCAGGAGTTCTACAGCCGTGACTGGACCCGCACCCACGGCAACCTGTACCAGGCGATCCGCATGGAAAAGGCCATGATCGGCCTGCTGTTGCTGCTGATCGTGGCGGTGGCGGCGTTCAACATCATTTCCACCCTGGTGATGGTGGTCAACGACAAGCGTGGCGACATCGCCATTCTGCGTACCTTGGGCGCCACGCCTGGGCAGATCATGCTCATCTTCATGGTCCAGGGCACGGTGATCGGGGTGATCGGTACCCTGATCGGCGCCGTGGTCGGGATCGTCGCCGCGCTGAACGTGAGCGCGGTGATCGCCGGCATCGAGAAACTGATCGGGCACAAGTTCCTCAACGCCGACGTGTACTTCATCGATTACCTGCCGTCGCAGATCCAGGCCCAGGACGTATACATGGTCTGTGGTGCGGCGCTGGTCCTGAGTTTCTTCGCCACCCTGTACCCGGCCTGGCGTGCGGCCCGCACCCAGCCTGCAGAGGCGCTACGTTATGAGTGAGTCGCGCATGAGTGATAAAGCCGTTCTGAGTTGCCGCAACCTGGGCAAGTCCTACGACGAGGGCCCGGAGTCGGTGCAGGTGCTGTCCGGGCTCAACCTCGAGCTGCACGCCGGTGAGCGGGTAGCCATCGTGGGTAGCTCCGGCTCGGGCAAGAGTACCTTGCTCAACCTGCTGGGCGGCCTCGACCGGCCGACCCAGGGCAGCGTCTGGCTGGCCGGCGAGGAGCTGTCGGCACTGGGCGAGCGCGCCCGTGGCCTGTTGCGCAACCGCGAGCTGGGCTTTGTCTACCAGTTCCACCACCTGCTGCCGGAATTCACTGCCATCGAGAACGTGTGCATGCCATTGCTGATCGGCCGCACGCCCATCCCCGAGGCCCGTGAGCGTGCCGAGGCGCTGCTCAAGCGTGTTGGCCTGGCCCACCGCTTCAACCACAAGCCGGCCGAGTTGTCCGGTGGTGAGCGCCAGCGGGTGGCGATTGCCCGGGCACTGGTCAACCGCCCCGGCCTGGTAATGCTCGACGAGCCGACCGGCAACCTCGACCACCACACCGCCCAGGGCATCCAGGAGTTGATGCAGGAGCTGTCCAGTGCGTCGCGCACGGCGTTCCTGGTGGTCACCCACGACCTCAATCTGGCGCGCCAGATGGACCGTGTATTGAAGCTCGACGACGGCCACCTGGTGGCGATCTGATCGACTGCACGGGGTGGCCGGTGCCGCCCCGTTTTCCTGTTTTCATTGGGTGTTTTCGTACATGTTCAGACCCTTGCCCATCTTCATCGGCGCGCGCTACACCCGAGCCAAGCGCCGCAACCACTTCATCTCGTTCATCTCGATGACCTCGATGATCGGCCTGTCGCTGGGCGTGCTGGCGATGATCGTGGTGCTGTCGGTGATGAACGGTTTCCAGCGCGAAATGAGTTCGCGCATCCTCGGCCTGGTGCCGCATGCCGCCATCCTCGGCGTGCAGCCGCTGGACGACTGGCACAAGGTCGCCGACGCGGCCATGCGCGACCCGGCGGTGATGGCGGCAGCGCCGATTACCGAAATGGAAGGCATGCTGTCGTACAAGGGCGCGATGCAGCCGATCCAGGTCGGCGGTATCGACCCGGCCGAAGAGGGCAAGGTCTCGATCGTCGGCCAGCATATCGTCCAGGGCCGGCTGCAGGACCTGCAGCCGGGAGAGTTCGGCGTGGTCATCGGTGAGCTGACTGCGCGGCGCTTTCGCCTTAATACCGGCGACAAGCTGACCCTGATCGTGCCGGAAATCAGCAAGGAGCCGGGCGGCATCACCCCGCGCATGCAGCGCCTGACCGTGGTCGGTATCTTCAAGGTTGGCGCCGAGCTGGACGGCTCGCAGGCTTACATTCACGTCGCCGATGCCGGCGCCATGCAGCGCTGGGCGCCGGGCCAGGTGCAGGGCGTGCGCCTGAAGCTGCACGACCTGTATGCCGCACCGCAGGTGTCAAAGGCCATCGCTGCCGGGCTGGGTGATGCCTACCGTGCCGATGACTGGTCGCATACCCAGGGCAGCCTGTTCAGCGCCATGAAGATGGAAAAGACCATGATCGGCCTGCTGTTGCTGATGATCATTGCGGTGGCAGCGTTCAACATCATCGCCACCCTGGTGATGGTGGTGAACGACAAGGGGCCGGACATCGCTATCCTGCGCACCCTGGGCGCCACGCCGGCGCAGATCATGGGCACGTTCATGGTCCAGGGCAGCCTGATCGGTATTGTCGGGACACTGATCGGTGGCGTGCTTGGGGTGGTTGCGGCGTTCAACGTCAGCCAGATCGTCGGTTGGCTGGAGCGGGTGAGCGGGCAGCACATCTTTACTTCGGATGTGTACTTCGTCAGCAGCTTGCCGTCGCAGTTGCAGTGGGGCGATGTGGCGATCATCTGCACTGCCGGGTTGGTGATGAGCTTCCTGGCGACCATTTACCCGGCTTATCGGGCATCGCAGGTGCAGCCGGCGATTGGCCTGGCGGTTTAATGTCTACTTCAGGTTATTGAGCGGCTCTGTGGGAGCGGGTTTACCCGCGAAGAATCCAGCACGGTGCATGGCACCGGCTTCGCCGGTGTTCGCGGGTAAACCCGCTCCCACAGGGTGGCGTGCCAGCCCCGATGTCACTGGTCTTCAGTGAAATCGATCACGAATCGCGTCCACCCATACGCACACTCTGCCCTGATGCGCCCACCATGGGCCTGCACGATCGACCGGGTAATTGCCAACCCCAACCCGGCATGCTCGCTACTGCCTTCCCGCCGCGCCGGGTCCACCCGGTAGAAGCGGTCGAACAGCCGCGGTAGCGCCGCCGGCTCGATAGCCGCTCCGGTATTGGCCACGCCAATCCTCGGCCCTGGCCCCAATGTCACCTTTATCTGCCCACCCGACGGGGTAAAGCGCAAGGCATTGTCCAGCAAGTTGGACAGCGCCCGGCGCAGCATATGCCGGTCGCCCTGCAGCAGCGCCTCACCCTCGCGCAGCATCTGCACGCCGCTGTCCTCTGCCAGCGGCGCGTAGTACTCCAGCAGCGCATCCACCTCCTCATGCAGCACCAGCGGTGCTTGCCCCGGCACCAGCAGGCCATGGTCGGCCTTGGCCAGGAACAGCATGTCGTTGATCATCTGCGCCATCCATTGCAGTTCCTCGAGGTTGCCGTGCAGGGCTTCGCGGTACTCTTCGAGGCTGCGCGGGCGGGTGAGGGTGACCTGGGTGTGGGTCAGCAGGTTGGACAGCGGGGTGCGCAGCTCGTGGGCGATGTCGGCAGAGAATGCCGACAGGCGCTGGAAGGCATCGTCCAGGCGCTGCAGCATGGCGTTCATGGCCGTCGCCAGTTCGGCCAGCTCTTCGGGCATCTGTGCCACCGGCAGGCGGGTGGTGAGCGAGCGCGCCGACACGCTGGCAGCCACCTGGCCCATCTGTCGCAACGGGCGTAACCCGCGGCGTGCAGCCCAGGCACCGAGCAGCGCAGTGGCCAGCGCCGAAAGGCCCACCGTCAGCCAGATCAGCCGCTGCATGCCCTCCAGGAAGTGCTGGTGATGGGTGATGTCGAGATACACGGTCAGTTGTGGCGACTGCGGGGCGCCTTGCGCCAGGTGCACGGCCAGGCTGCGGTAGTCGATGCCTTGCGCATGCAGGGTTGCCAGCCCGTCGGGCAGCGGTGTCCGGGGCAGGCCTGTGCGGCTTTCGAACCAGGTGGCGCCGTCGCTGCCGTTGATGCGCAGGGCCAGGTCGGCCTGGTGGCCCAGTTCATCGCGCAAGGCGGGCAGGCGCGCCTGCAGCTCGGCCGGGGTGGTGATGCCGGCCAGCTGGGTGCGGAACAGCGACAGGCGCGAGTCCAGCAGTTGCTGGTCCAGTTCGACGAAGTGCTGCTCGCTGGCCCGGCTGAATATCAGGCCGGCACCGAGCGAGACAGCGGCGGTGCAGGCGGCGAACAGCAGGGCCAGGCGGCTGCCGAGGGAGACCCGACGCATCACTCCGCACGCTCTTCGAGTACATAGCCCATGCCGCGTACGGTATGGATCAGCTTGTTGTGGTGTGGGTCGTCGATCTTCAGGCGCAGGCGGCGGATCGCCACTTCGATCACATTGGTGTCGCTGTCGAAATTCATGTCCCACACCTGCGAGGCGATCAGCGATTTGGGCAGCACCTCGCCCTGGCGGCGCAGCAGCAGTTCAAGCAGGGCGAACTCCTTGGCGGTCAGGTCGATGCGCTGGCCGGCGCGCTCGGCGCGGCGGCGGATCAGGTCCAGGCGCAGGTCGGCCAGGCCCAGGGTGGTGTCCTGACTGGGGCTGGTGCCCCGGCGTAGCAGGCTGCGCACCCGCGCCAGCAGTTCGGAGAAGGCGAACGGCTTGACCAGGTAATCATCGGCGCCCAGCTCCAGGCCGTGCACCCGGTCCTCCACGGCATCGCGGGCGGTGAGAAACAGCACCGGGGTGTCCAGGCCGGCCTGGCGCACGGCCTGGAGGATCTGCCAGCCGTCACGGCCGGGCAGCATCACGTCGAGAATCAGCAGGTCGTGGTCACCGGTCAGGGCGAGGAACTGGCCGGTCTCGCCGTCGGTGGCCAGTTCGGTGGCGAAGCCGGCCTCGTTCAGGCCCTGGCTCAGGTACTGGCCGGTACGGGCCTGGTCTTCGACGATCAGCAGTTTCATTGGGTGAATTGACTCCAGCAAACGGCACAAAACCCTGTGGGAGCGGGTTTACCCGCGAAGAATTCAACACGATGCATGGCACCGGCTTTGCCGGTGTTCGCGGGTGAACCCGCTCCCACAGGGATTGGGTGATGCTGAGATGATACGTGACGATGCACCGGCTTGCCCCAAACTGACGAAGATGTAATCCCGCTGACTTGCGCTCCAAGGCGGGGTGCAAAACCGGTAGACTAGGGGCAATTTCGAACCTTCAGGTCAGTTTCCATGCATCCCGCTGCCGAACATTCCCCGCTGGGCAAGTCCAGCGAATACATTGCCACCTATTCCCCGGAGCTGCTGTTCCCGATCCCGCGTACCGCCAAGTGGGCCGAGCTGGGCGTTACCGCCCAGACCTTGCCGTGGCAGGGTGTGGATTACTGGAACTGCTTCGAGCTGAGCTGGCTGCTGCCATCTGGCAAGCCGGTGGTGGCGATCGGCGAGTTCGCCATCCCCGCCGATTCGCCGAACATCATCGAGTCCAAGTCGTTCAAGCTGTATCTGAACTCGTTGAACCAGACGGTGTTCGCCTCGCTTGGCGAGCTGCAGGCGTGCCTGGAGAAAGACCTGTCCGCCGCCGCCGGCAAGCCGGTGGGCGTGAAAGTGCGCACCCTGGCCGAGGTCGAGGCCCAAGGCGTGGTGGCCTTGCCGGGGCAGTGCATCGATGAGCTGGACGTTGCCATCAGCAACTACGAACAGCCGCAGCCAGAGCTGCTGCGCTGCAACCCGGAGCAACAGGTGGAAGAAACCCTGCACAGCCACCTGCTGAAGTCCAACTGCCCGGTCACCGGTCAGCCGGACTGGGG
The DNA here is from genome assembly GCF_000814065.1 of Pseudomonas sp. C5pp. Classification (NCBI taxonomy): domain Bacteria; kingdom Pseudomonadati; phylum Pseudomonadota; class Gammaproteobacteria; order Pseudomonadales; family Pseudomonadaceae; genus Pseudomonas; species Pseudomonas sp. C5pp. The sequence goes on from NZ_JWLN01000019.1 coordinate 54,861, forward strand.
CAGCGTGGTGGTCGAATACAAGGGCAGGGCGCTGGACCATGCCAGCCTGCTGACCTACCTGATCAGCTTCCGCCAGCATGCCGACTTCCACGAGCAGTGTGTGGAACGGATCTACCTGGACTTGAAGAACCTGCTGCAGCCGGAGCATTTGACGGTGTATGCGCGCTATGTGCGCCGGGGTGGGCTGGATATCAACCCTTACCGCAGCACGGGGGTGATCAGCCCGGACAACAAGCGCCTGGTTCGGCAGTAAGTTCAAGTACGCCGGGGCCGCTTTGCGGCCCATTCGCAGCACAAGGCTGCTCCTACAGGGAGACGCATAACCCCAGTAGGAGCAGCCTTGTGCTGCGAATGGGCTGCGAAGCAGCCCCGGCTTGTTCAGATCCCCATGCTGTGCAGCGAGTTGGCAATGCTGCGCAGGGTGGCGGTGAGGTCGGGGTGTTCGGCCTCGAAGCGTTCGATCGCCAGGTTCACGCCGTCCACCAGGTTGTTGTCTGGCGTGGCTTCCTCAAGCTTCAGTTGCGCCTCGATCTGGCGCGCTTCTTCGTGCAGCGCGGCCAGCTCCTCGTCCGAAAGCGGCACGTTGCGATCCAGTTGCTCGCGCAAGCTGTTCAGGCGCTCTTGCAATTCGCGGGCAGGCATTGGCAGTTCTCCATCAATGGCTTGGCAAGCCATGGACCTCAGCGAAGCGGCAAAGGTTCTGGCCTGTCTTCAGCGTAATCCACCTGCCGATGCTTTGCATGATCCGCGTCAACGGTGCTGTATCAGGGTTTTTCGCCTTTGCGCCGGCGCTGGGCAATGTCCTGCAGACAGGTCTCCAGCGCTTCCAGGTGGTCGATCACCGAGTGCACGCCCAGGCTGAACAGTTCCAGCGTCGCCTTGCCACGGGCCAGGTCCTGCTCCTGCGGGGTCAAGGCTTGCCATTGCCGCGAGCTGCGGTCGCAGAACGGGCTGCAGGCAGCCAGCCCCACCGTCCACAGCCCCGCGTTCAGGCCAGATTGCAGCAGGCGTGGGTCGCCGCTGACCAGCACGCAGCCGTCCAGGCGTTCGCTGTCCAGCGTCATCAGGGCCTGCCAGCAGGCGTTCGGCGCCGGCCAGCGCACGCCGTTCACCGAATGCCCCGGCAGCCAGGCGGGCAGTACGTGCGCCAGGCGCTTGCTTTGGGGGGCGTCGAGGTCGTCCAGCCAGATGCACGGCACCTGGCGCTGGCGCAGGCTGGCGAGGGTGGCCAGCGCGCCGGGGGCGGGCGAGGGGGTGCCGTTGGCGGCTTGCACCAGGCAGCCGCGCAAGCCGAACAGCACAGCGGTGAAGGCGGGTGCATTGTCCATGGCAACTTCCCTCAAATAGTCCGCAGGCTATTCGGCGATTGTTACCGCCCTGTGACAACCGGCACCGCGCAACAGTTGTTCACAAAATATTGAGCAGAGATGTGTAAAGCTGTTTATCAGCCCGCAAGCCTCTATACTGCCGCCGTACAGCAGCGCACCCGTTTGCGCTTGCGGCCGAGAAATTCGATGGAGAAACACCTATGCGTAGGATCGGTGCCAGTGTGATCGAACGAGTCACCCAGGCCTGTGTCTGCGCCAGCATGCTGCTGGCGCCCGTGGCAGCCACCCAGGCAGCCACCGAGGAAGATCCCTGGGAAGCGGTCAACCGCCCGATCTTCCGTTTCAACGATACCCTCGACACCTATGCCCTCAAGCCATTGGCCAAGGGCTACCAGGCGGTCACCCCGCAGTTCCTCGAAGATGGCATCCACAACATCTTCCGCAACCTGGGCGACGTGACCAACCTGGCCAACGACCTGCTGCAGTTCAAGCCCCATGCGGCGGGCGTGGACACTGCGCGGCTGATCGTCAACACCACCTTCGGCCTGGGCGGCTTCTTCGACGTGGGTACCAAGATGGGCCTGCAGCGCAACGACGAGGACTTCGGCCAGACCCTCGGTTACTGGGGCGTGCCGAGCGGCCCGTACGTGGTCATCCCGCTGCTGGGCCCGAGCACCGTGCGTGACGGCGTGGCCAAGTACCCGGATACCTACACCAAACCCTACCGCTACATCGACCATGTGCCGACGCGCAATTCGATCTTTGCCCTGGATATCATCGACACCCGCGCCGACCTGCTGTCGGCAGAGAAGCTGATCCAGGGTGACAAGTACATCTTCATTCGCAACGCCTACCTGCAGAACCGCGAGTTCAAGGTCAAGGATGGCGAGGTCGAAGACGACTTCTGATCCTGCGCGGGCTTGGTCCTGCGCAGCCCCGTGTAGGAGCGGCCTTGCGTCGCGATAGGGCCGCAAAGCGGCCCCGGCAATTCATGCGGCGAAGCTGAAGTCGGGGGGCTGCTGCGCAGCCCTATCGCGACACAAGGCCGCTCCTACAGGGGTGCCCAGCAGGCCCATCAATGCATCGCTACAATCCGCAACCCGAACTTCTGCTGCCCGCCCGGCTGGTCGGCAATCCACACCACTTCCGTGCTGGCGTGCAGCCCTTTCAGCGCCGGATGCTCGGACTCGATCCGTACCTCGATATGGTCCCCCACCTGGAAGCGCTGCGGTGCCTGCACCTGCATGCCGCCGCTGGACAGGTCCAGGCACACTGCCGCGATCACCTGGCCTTCGTGCAGAAGGCTGACCTCGGTGTCGATGCGCATGCGGATGAAATCGCGTTTCTCGCCATGGCTGGAGGGCGTGTGGGGCATGCTGCATCCTTCCCGTCGGGTTGCGCTGGTCGACTTTCTTATAACTCTCGGTGATTTGCCCTGTAAAGTGCGCCGGGGTCGACCCTTGCATGCTTGAAACGCCTGCCGGATGGGAGTACCGTCTGCGCCTTACAAGGTAGCTCTCGCAGTTGCCAGACAGTTGCCGGGCAGGTGTTCTTGTCCTACAACTCAAGTAGAGTGTGACCATAAAGAATTCCCGTAGCTGGCCGTCTGCCTTGCCGACACCGCTGCACCAACCTAAATCGGCGCCGTTCGCCCACATGCAGAAAACCAGTGCAACGCTGCTGATCATCGATGACGACGACGTGGTCCGTGCAAGCCTCGCCGCCTATCTTGAAGACAGTGGCTTCAGCGTCCTCCAGGCCGGCAATGGCCAGCAGGGGCTTCAGGTCTTCGAAGAACACCAGCCCGACCTCGTGATCTGCGATCTGCGCATGCCGCAGATGGGCGGCCTCGAACTGATCCGCCAGGTCAGCGAGCGCGCCCCGCAGTTGCCGGTGATCGTGGTGTCCGGTGCCGGCGTCATGAGTGATGCGGTGGAAGCGTTGCGCCTGGGCGCTGCCGACTACCTGATCAAGCCGCTGGAAGACCTGGCCGTGCTCGAGCATTCGGTGCGCCGCGCCCTCGACCGCTCGCGCCTGGTGCTGGAAAACCAGCGCTACCGCGACAAGCTCGAAGCCGCCAACCGCGAACTGGAGGCCAGCCTGCACCTGCTGCAGGAGGACCAGACCGCCGGTCGCCAGGTGCAGATGAACATGCTGCCGGAAAGCCCTTGGGTGGCCGGCGAGTTCGCCTTCGAGCACCAAATCATCCCGTCGCTGTACCTGTCGGGTGATTTTGCCGATTACTTCCGGGTGGACGAACGGCGCATCGCTTTCTATCTCGCCGACGTCTCCGGGCATGGCGCGTCGTCAGCGTTCGTCACCGTGCTGCTGAAGTTCATGACCACACGGCTGTTGTTCGAATTCAAGCGCGGCAGCAAAATGCGCGAGTTCAAACCTTCGCAGGTGCTCAGCCACATCAACCGCGGGCTGATCAACTGCAAGCTGGGCAAGCACGTGACCATGGTTGGCGGGGTAATCGATGAAGACACCGGCCTGCTGACCTACGCCGTTGGCGGCCATCTGCCGCTGCCGGTGCTGCACACCCCCGAGCACACCCGCTACCTGGAAGGCCGCGGCCTGCCGGTGGGGCTGTTCGACGAGGCTACTTACCAGGACCTGGTAGTTGAGCTGCCGCCGCAGTTCAGCCTCAGCCTGATGTCCGATGGCATTCTGGACCTTTTGCCGGGTGATACGCTCAAAGATAAAGAAACCGCCCTGCCGGAAATCGTCAGGGCAGCAGGTGGCAGCCTGGATGGGCTGCGTCAACGATTCGGATTGGCTACGCTTGGGGAGATGCCGGATGATATCGCCCTATTGGTGTTGAGCAGGAACCTTCAATGAGTACCGGTAGAATCCAGTTCGCCGAGCAGAGCGGTACCTTCGTCCTGAAATTCGTCGGTGAAGTGCGCCTGACCCTGTGTTCGGCGCTGGATGCGACGATCGAGAAGATTTTCACCGCGTTGAACTTCTCGGCGATTGTCATCGACCTGACCGAAACCGAGAGCATCGACAGCACTACCCTGGGCCTGCTGGCCAAGCTGTCGATCCTGTCGCGCCAGAAGGTGGGCCTGTTGCCGACCGTGGTCACCACCAACCCGGACATTTCCCGGTTGTTGCAGTCGATGGGCTTCGATCAGGTGTTCAACATCGTCGATCGGCCGATCCCGTGTCCGGAATGCCTGACCGACCTGCCATCCCAAGACCAGAACGAAGATGTGGTGCGCTCCAAGGTGCTGGAGGCGCACAAGATCCTCATGGGCCTGAACGACTCCAACCGCGAAGCCTTCCATGACCTGGTCAATGCGCTGGAGCGGACCTGATCTTCAGCCTGTACCGGCCTCTTCGCGGGTAAACCCGCTCCCACAGGTTATGCACCAGTCTTGAGTCAGGCGCTCACCTGTAGGAGCAGCCTTGTGCTGCGAAGAGGCCAGCACTGCCACAGAATATCTTTTGTCATACCTGCCTCTTCGCAGCACAAGGCTGCTCCTACAGGTACTGCGTTGCATTCGAAACCTGTGTTGCCCCTGTGGGAGCGGGTTTACCCGCGAAGAGGCCGGCAAGGCCAACACAAGCATTACCTGCCTGATCACCCTCGCCGCGCAAACTCGGTAGCCTCACCCCCACCCGCATCCAGCTGATACACCCGCGCCGGCCGCCCCTGTTCATCGAAGAACACCTGCCCCAACCCCGCACCATTCCACAACCGCTCGCCAGCCTTGCTATGGCTGGGCGTACGCGGCACCACCTCCATTTCCCGCCGCTTGGTAAACCAGTTGAGCGGCGAGCGTGGCGCATACAGCCAGCGGTTGAGCCGGTCGAGCACATCCAGCAGGCGCCGCGGGAATTCGTTCTTGATCCCGCTGCTGGTCACCTGCCACAAGTGCGGGCTGCGCTGGCGGTGGCGGATCAGCACTTCATAGACGAACGAGTAATGCACATCGCCGGACAGCACTACGTAGTGCCCCGGCGTGCGCGAGTGGCGGAAGATGTTGAGGATGACCTGCGCTGCACCGCGGTGGGCCATCCAGTTCTCGGCATCCACCAGCAGCGGGTAGCCCAGCCAGCTGAACAGCTTCTGCACCGTCTCGATCAGCTTCACGCCAAAAATCGGTGCAGGCGACACGATGATCGCCGAGGGGTGGTCCAGCAGTGCTTGCTGCAACTCGCTCAGCGCCTCCCAGTCGAGCAGCCCGGACGGCTTGGCCAGGCTGCTTTCGCTACGCCAGCGGCGGGTGCGGGTGTCCAGCACCAGCAAGGGTGGGTTGGTGGGCAGGCTGAACTGCCAGCCCTGGAAGCGCAGCAGTGCGCCGATCAGCTCATCCTGGGTCTGGCTGTTCAACGCCTGGCATTGCCCGACCAGGGGCTTGCAACCCTGCGGGTCGTTACCCCAGGCCTGGCACAGCAGGTAGCCGAGCAGGGCATTGCCGATGATCCGCCGCGAGAAGGGGTGGCCGTAGGCGGTTTCTTCCCATAGCGCCGATAGGTTCCAGTCGTCGGTGATGTCGTGGTCGTCGAAGATCATCAGGCACGGCAGGTGGGCCATCACCCGCGCTACCTGGCCGAGGTTGTCGGCAAACGCCTGGATCAGCGGCAGCTCCTGGCGGTAACGTGCCTGGCGCGGTGCGGTGAGCCCGTCGGGCATGTCCAGGTTCACCAGCTGCCAGGGCACCGGTGACCACACCAGCAGGTACATGGCCATGACCTCGGCGAAGGTCACCAGGTGGTTGTCGGCGTTGCTGGACGAGAATATCGGCTTGCGCTTGCCGCCGAAAAAGCGCTCGCGCAGGGTTTCGTTGCGCTCCTGCGCTGGCAGCAGGTCGGCGCGGTGGTAATAGCAGGCCGGGTGCTGGTACAGCGCCTGGCTGTCGGGCACCACCGCGCCCTCCAGTTGCTCGTCGAACAGGCCCAGGCGCGCAATCAGGCTATGGATGGCGCGCAGCATCGGGCCGGCAACGTCGTCGGCATAGACCTGGTCGCCGGTCATCAGCAGCACGGCGGGGCGGTCCGCGGGTTTTTCGCAGGCCTGCAGCAGGCGGTCGGCGCAGAGCAGGCCATCGGCGGCCGGGAAATGCGGCTTGCGGCAGGAACCGTGCAGCAGGTGGTCGAGCCGATCGCGCAGTACCAGGCTTGGGCGCCGGGCGCCGGGGTAAAGCAGGTGCGGCGCCCAGCCTGCGATGCCCTGGCCGTTGATGAGCAGGTCATAGTCGAGCAGCTGGTTGCAGGGCAGCGGCTGGGCGAAGTGGATGTCCAGCAGATGGATGAAGGCGTGCTGGCCCACCGCGACCACCTGGCAATCGACCTGGGCCTCGCCTGCCGGGAAGATGAATTCGGGTTGCAGCGGTTGCGTGGCGACCAGCCAGATGGCCAGGCGCTGGGGTTCCAGGCGGCGCAGTACCGGGCCGGCGAGTACGAGGGGCAATGGGGTAGAGGAGGTCATCGACAGCTCAGGTGGCTTCTCGGGCCTCTTCGCGGGTAAATCCGCTCCCAAAGGTACAGCGCCAACTTCTGGCCTGTGGGAATCCTTGTGGGAGCGGGTTTACCCGCGAAGAGGCCCTGGAATTCAATACAAATCTAAGGCCAGGTAAAACAAAACGGGCGGAAAATGCTGAACACTTCCCGCCCGTCAGGCAATCCCGAAATGTATCAGGCCTTTTCAGCCATCAACTTCTCCAGCTTCTCCTGGTCCCGCGCGAACTGGCGAATGCCCTCGGCCAGTTTCTCGGTACCCATGGCATCTTCGTTCATGGCCCAGCGGAACTGGCTTTCGTTCAGCTGTTGCTTGGGCTCGCCGGCATTGCCCGGCTTCAGCACTTGCGGCAGGCTGCCCTGGTCATCGCTGAGCTGCTGCAGCAGCTCTGGGCTGATGGTCAAGCGGTCGCAGCCGGCCAGCTGCTCGATCTGGCCGATATTGCGGAAGCTGGCGCCCATGACCACCGTGTTGTAGCCGTTGGCCTTGTAGTAGTTGTAGATGCGAGTGACCGACTGCACGCCCGGGTCTTCGGCGCCCACGTATTCCTTGCCGGTGCTCTTCTTGTACCAGTCGTAGATACGGCCCACGAACGGCGAAATCAGGAACACCCCGGCATCGGCGCAAGCCTGGGCCTGGGCGAAGGAGAACAGCAGGGTGAGGTTGGTCTGGATCCCTTCCTTCTCCAGCTTCTCGGCGGCGCGGATGCCTTCCCAGGTGGAGGCCAGCTTGATCAGCACGCGTTCGCGGCCAACACCGGCGGCTTCGTACAGCTCGATCAGCTTGCGCGCCTTGGCCAGCAGCGCGGGTTCATCGAACGACAGGCGGGCATCGACCTCGGTGGAGATACGCCCGGGGATGACCTTGAGGATGCCCGAACCCACGGCCACCGCGAACTTGTCGCAGGCCAAGTCGACATTACCCTTGGCATCGGCCTTCACCTGCTTGAGCAGCTCGGCGTAACCCGGGATGGCCGCAGCCTTGAGCAGCAGCGACGGGTTGGTGGTGGCATCGACCGGTTTCAGGCGGGTGATGGCGTCCAGGTCCCCGGTGTCGGCGACCACGGTGGTGAACTGCTTGAGTTGTTCCAGCTTGGAGGTCATGGGCGTGCTCTGTCCTGTGCAATGACTCGACATTACCCGAGCCCCGACGGCCACTCAAGGGCTCGCGAAGCGCGGTGCGAAAGGTGAGGATTCGAGTCGCAAGCGGCCCCTAGGTTCCGCATCTGCTTGCAAGGGCCGCTGGAGATACAACTGGCTTACACAAAATGTGGTGGTTTGCGCCATCCCTGTGGGAGCGGGTTTACCCGCGAACACCGGCGAAGCCGGTGCCATGTACCGAGTTGTTTTCTTCGCGGGTAAACCCGCTCCCACAGCATCTGCATATATCTGAACCCCTGCGGCATCCTGGAGGGGATGGTTTGCTGGCGATCAGGCTCACCTGCTGAATTACCGCCCCTGCAACAGCTCCACCGCCTGGTCGAACACTGCCAACGGCTCCGCCGCCTTGTGGATATCCGCCGACAGCAACTGGCGGAAGCGCCGCGCCCCCTTGAACCCTTGGGCCAGCCCCAGGATATGCCGGGTAACGTGGTGCATCGCGCCACCAGTTTCCATGTGCGCGACGATATAAGGCCGCAACTGCGCCAGCGCCTCGCTGCGGCTGACCACCGCCGCCTCGCTGCCGAACAGCTGCTGGTCCACCTCGGCCAGCAGGTAAGGGTTGTGGTACGCCTCACGCCCCAGCATCACCCCATCGAAGGTTTCAAGGTGTGCCTGGCACTCGGCCAGGGTCTTTATCCCGCCGTTGAGCACGATCTCCAGGTCCGGGAAGTCCGCCTTCAACTGCGCCGCCACGTCATAGCGCAGCGGCGGAATCTCACGGTTCTCCTTCGGCGACAGCCCTTCCAGGATCGCGATGCGCGCATGCACGGTAAAGCTCCGGCAACCTGCCTCGCGCACCTGGCCGACGAAATCGCACAGCTCGGCGTAGCTATCGCGGCCATTGATGCCGATGCGGTGCTTGACCGTCACCGGGGTCGACACCGCATCGCGCATGGCTTTCACGCAATCGGCCACCAGCGCCGGGTGGGCCATGAGGCAGGCGCCGATCATGTTGTTCTGCACCCGGTCACTCGGGCAGCCGACGTTGAGGTTGACCTCATCGTAGCCAGCCTCCTCGGCCAGGCGGGCACAGGCGGCCAGGTCGGCCGGCACACTGCCGCCCAGTTGCAGGGCCAGCGGGTGTTCGGAGACGTCGTGGCGCAGGAAACGGTGGGCGTCGTTGTGCAGCAGGGCACCGGTGGTGACCATTTCGGTGTAGAGCAGGGTGTTTTTGGAGAGCAGGCGCAGGAAGAACCGGCAGTGGCGGTCTGTCCAGTCCATCATCGGTGCAACGCTGAAGCGACGGGAAGGCTCAGGGCGCGTGGTTGCTGGGTTAGAGCCTGGGTTTGTGGTCATATCGTTCAACGTGTCTTGTACCAAATTCAGCAGTTTCGAAGGTGTTTGTAGCAATCCGGTTGCGCGCCCTGGCAAAAGTCGACGGCAAGCGCTCGGTGATAGCCAGGGCAGGCAGCTAGTTTACCAAGAGAGCCGGGCATCCGTCTGGACTCGATCCATGCGCGGCCCTGCAGCCTTCTCCCCAGATTAGCCACCAGCCAACTTACTTGAGCGGCACGTAGATATCCGTTTGCCATTGCTCCAGCGGCGTTTCCGGATACACGCTCAAGTAGTGAAAGAACAACGGATGATCCCGCAGTTCCTCATCGCTCGAAGGCAGCCAGTCCCGATAAAGCGGATAGATGGTTTCGCCAATGTAGTCAGGCGAGCCGGTATGCCGGATCACGGCGCAGCGGCCCGCCGGGATGATGCGTTCGTGCACGCCGAAATCGTTGGGCTGCACGGCTTCGCATATCTCGCCACACACGGCGAAGCGAAAGGCGTGTGCCGGGGTGGTGTCGGGGTTGTCGTAGGGGATGCCGAAGGTTCGGCTGCTGGCCACCGGTGACTGGCCGCTCTGAATGCGCCATTGGCGAAAACGCGCAACGCTTTCACTGACCAGGCCGGGCGCCCCTTGGTGTTCGAGCGCGGCCACATGGGTTTCGGCGAAATCCACGATGCGGATCTGCATGGTGATACTCCTTGAAATATGAGGAACAACGAAAACCGCACTCCAGGCCTGCCAGTTCGGGGCCTTGGCGAATACGCTCGGCGCCATGCCAAACGCACGCTTGAAAGCCCTGGAAAAGGCTTCGGGGCTTTCGAAGCCGGCGCCGAAAGCTGCCTCCAGCACGGAGATGGCCGGCGAGGCGACCAGTTGGTGCGCCGCGCGTCGAAGCCTCATCAGTTGCACATACCGTGAAACCGGAATGCCCATGTATGCCGTGAACTGCCGATGGAAATGAAATGCCGAGAAGTGCGCGACGCGGCTCAGGGCATTTACCGACAGGTCACCTTCGAGGTGGCTGTCGATGTAGGCAAGCACGGCTTCGAACCGTTTCGTGTAGGTCGCTTTGTGCTGTGAATCAGTCAACGAACGGAATCTCCGGGAGGTGCGGTGAGCGCTAGCATCCGTTGTTCAGCCATGCAGGCGCCTAGCCGGGATTGCTGTATCGGGGATTGTCTTGACCGTGCCGTGGATGGCACCGGTGCTTTCGGTGTTCGCAGGGGGGGGGCAGCAGGGTGAATGCGGTCGCTGGCCTTTCGTGCAAGGGGAAGCACCAGCGTAACCGGCCTGGCATGATCGGTCGACTGGGCGAAGCGGGTCGTTCACGCTGATCAATGAACTCCGAGCCTCGCCAGCGCACTCTGCCGCCCACTTTCAACTGCGGCAGTGCCTGCAGGCGGGAGCTGGTGAGGTAGCACCAGGCAATGCATAAAACCACTGGAGTAAATCAATCTGATTTACAATTGCGTCCCTTTTGCCGAGGCTGACGTTTCGTGGATGCCCTGTCGCTTGTCTTTGAGCACCTGACCGAGTGGGTAATTACGCCCGTTACCGACCAGTTTCTCGGCATTTTCAATATGAACGGCCGTTTCGGGGCCTTGTTCCTTTGCATCTCCTATGGCGCAGCCTACGGCCTGTTCCGTTTCAGGAAGCGGCGCGGCCTGAGCGACGCCCAGTCGTTCTGGCAATTCATCGGCGGCGCCCGGGTACATCTGCATCCCTCGGCGCTGCTGGACTACCGCTACTACTTCGTGCGGGCCATCCTCAAGGTTGCGCTGGTGCTACCCGTCGTCCATCTGGTCGACCCTTACATCCTGCGCTCCGGCGATTACCTGGCCTTTTTCAGCAACCTCTGGGGCGCGCGCCCGCGCCTGGGCGAGAACCTTGCACTGTCCCTGCTCTACGGGTTGGGGGTGTTCCTGCTAAAGGACTTCATCCATTACTGGGCGCACCGGGCCTTTCACTCCCGCTGGCTCTGGGCCTTTCACAAAGTCCATCATTCGGCGCCCGTGCTGGTGCCGGCGACAGCGAGCCGGGTGCATTTCGTGGAAAAGATCGTCGAGAAACTGAGCACCGGCATTGGCATCGGCTTCTACGCCGGATGCTTCTGGTACCTTTGCGGCGGTGAAGTCAGCCGCTACACCCTGTTCGGCGTGACCTACCTGGTGTTCATCTTCAACAGCCTGGCGGCCAACCTGCGGCATAGCCATGTCTGGCTGTCGTTCGGCCCGCAGCTGGAACATGTGTTGAACAGCCCGGCCCAGCACCAGATCCATCACAGTGACGCCCCGCGCCATTTCAACCGGAACTTCGGCACCAACCTGTCCCTGTGGGACTGGATGTTCGGCACGCTCTATGTCACTACATCAACGCCCGAAAGCATACGCTTCGGCACCGGTGAGCAGGACCACCAGCGTTACCTGACGGTCTATAGCCTGATCGTCACGCCCTTTGTCGAAACCGGCCGTAAGGTCCTGATGAAATGCCAGCGCAAGGCTGTGCTCGGCGCGTCCGGCAGGGCAGGCCGGTAGCTGATCCCGTGTTTGTTGCGAACGACTGACCGCTCAGGCGGGAAACTGGGCTATCCAGTGCCTGGCAATCTCTTCGCGCCGGCAGACCCACACCCCGTCGTGGCCCTGCACGTAATCGAGAAAGCGCGCCAGCGCCATCGCACGACCAGGATGGCCACTGATCCGCCCATGCAGGCCCACGCTCATCATCTTCGGGTGGTGCGCGCCCTCCTGCCACAACAGGTCGAAAGCATCCTTCAGCAGCCGGAAGAAGTCTTCACCGCAGGCGAAGCCATTGGGCAGCAGAAAGCGGGCGTCGTTGTTGACCAGTGTGTACGGAATCACCAGGTGGGCGGGCGAGCCTGGGAGCGGCCATCCGCGAGGCGCGCAAGCAGCAGCTCAAGTCGATCGAGGCGCGTTTGCCGGCGGTCTATCTGGATGTGCTCGATGCGGCCATGCATGCGGTCAGTAATGAGGCGGGGGCAAATTTGCGCAAGTTGTTTCTTGCCCACTATTTCCAACAGTTGGTGCAGGCGCAGCAATAGTGGGCAGTTGCATGCGGCGCATCAAACGTTCCTTCAGGCGCTGGATGAACAGCGAGAGCAGCGCGGGCTTGCGCGTTCCACTGTTGGCGGTTGTCGATGAAGGTCAATCCGTACATGGCGGAGGACATGCTTGCGCTTCAGCAGCATACAGAGATGAACCAGACCGAATTGCTGAAGGCTGTGATCGCCCGTATTCAGGCGGATGTGCTGGAGAACCGGGATCAGGAGGTGATTCGAGCTTTGCAGCGACTGGCGCGGTTGGCGTTGTAGTGAGCATTTGAAAGAAGCACAGCGTACCGCCAAGCGCTGTGTTTCACACTCGGTTCTTCGAGTCTTTTAGAGAAACTCATATCAGTTCCTACAAGAACTAATCAGATTTTTCCCCTTCCTCGTAGTCCATTTCTGAATCATCCTTTTCAAGCCGTTTCACCATTGCGATGGAAACCTGAGCCCCCTAGTCTCGCCCTGTCGTTGCAAATTCAACGACCGGGTCTGCAAGCCCGATGCTTGGTTTGGTCTCAGTTTGCTGTTGGCTTCGTTCAACGGTGGCTGCGTGCGGGTGGTCTTCGGGCCAGCCGGGAATCGACCTCCAAGCCCGGTCTTGCAGGCCCGCATGTAGCCGCCACCCTATCATCTGCAAGTGATCTGGCGACGGTCCGACTTGTTATTGTCTGGAGGCTGTCATGCTGAAACTCGTTCCCGATCCACCTTTCTCCACTGACTCACCCCATCACCTGGAAGACACCCTGATCCATGCCGCGGAATACGTACTCTGCGCCTTGTCCGTAGGCCATCACGCCATAGCCTCGCTCCCCAGATCTCCCGCCACGATCATGACCCTGGCGGTCATGCATGAAATGGAGGCTGTGCGCACGCTGCTGGAGTCGGCGATTGCGCAGGTGCAGCTCCGGGGCGGGCAGCCGGTGCATACATTGCATTGATGGGCTGATTTTCAAATTTTGCCAGCCTGGGCGGTGCGGTTTTCTTGCCGGGGACTGCAACCGGGAAATCGCACTGGCCGGCAGATTCAAAAGAGGGTTTCAGATGGACAAGGAATTGGATGACGACACCGGCACACTGGGCCTGACCGTAGGTGCGGCCACGTTCCTGGACGGTGTGCTGGACGGCAAGAAACTTTTCCGCGTAGAGGCGGGAAACTGCTGCGACCACGCGATCGAACAAGCGTCGGTCTTGATGGACTGCTCACGGCGAGCGTCGTTCATAGGGGTTATGGACAACGAACCGGTGCTGGTCTGGGCTTCGCACTTTCTCTGCGACATGGCCAAGGCGCTGATGGATGACGCGCATATGGGCATGCGCAAAAACCGCTGACCCAGCCAGGCGTCGCGAAGCCGGGGCAGGGTGGGCTTGGCACCCTGCCAGTATTGTCTGATCGTCATGCAGGGGTTAGGTTGCTGGGCTCTTTTCAAGGAAGATGACCGATGAAACGGACCCTGCCGCTGGTATTCGCCTGCGCGCTTTTCCCCCTGCAAGCCTGGTCGGCGCTGGAAGTCGGCCAGTTCACCCTGGGCATGCCCAAGCCCCAGGCCATGGCCATTCTGCAGCAGCAGTTCGGCGAAGTTGAGCATTTCACCGGCTATCACTACCAGGTGCCCACCGAGTTCTTCCAGGGGAGCAACCCGAAGGGCGATTTCAACCTGGGCGGTATTGCCATCACGCAAGTGAAGGCATCGTTCAACGAGGCCGACCAGCTTCGCCAGGTGGAGGTGCGGCTGGCCAGCACCGACGAGGCGCGGGTCCAGCAACTGCTGCCGATGACCAGGCAGGCCAAGCCTGTGCCGAACAGCGGTGGCCGACTCGAGGCGTTTTCCGCGGACGGTGAGCTGGTGTACTGGGTGGCCAAGGACCGGGACTGGACGGTGGTGACCATCGCCGACAAGGCCAGCTCGGACCATAACGTCAAGGCGCGGGCCAAGAGCGATGAGCGCTTTGCCCAGCTGAACCGCAAGTTCGACAAGCTGATCGAGACGGCCAAGGCGGTGGAAGGCAAGCACTGATCGACAAAGCCGTGCAGCTTTGAAGCTTGCGCATACCATGCATTCATGGGACTGGACATAACTCATTGAATTAGCAGGGACCCTGTGGGAGCGGCTTTAGCCGCGAACACCGGCGCAGCCGGTGCCATGCACCGCGTTGGATTCATCGCGGCTAAAGCTGCTCCCACAGGGTACGCGGACCGCTTGCGAATTCAGTTCTCTAAGCGACAGCGCAGCAGACTGCATAAGGCCAGAAACAACCCGCGTCGGTTTCAGGATGCGCCTGGTCGTTCGCACGCAACCCCCCGGCGCCACAAGTGCCATGCTTGCAGGATGCCTCGGACCAGTGCGCGCAGACGTACGGCCGCAGGCAAGGAGGCCGCTGGCTCCACGCAACCGTGACGTGGCCGGCGCGCCGCAGCAGAACACGCCGGATACCTGCCCTCACAACAATTCAGGCAGGGTCCGTGATGCCGAGGTCCGCTGTATGCCTGATGAATTGCTCCACCTGCCTGTGATCCAACGCATTCTGGCCCGTGACAAGGATACCCCCGGCGCGCTGTTGCCGATCCTGCATGCCATCCAGCACGACATCGGCTACATCCCCGATGCCGCTGTCGCCGAAATTGCCCATGCCCTGAACCTCAGCCTGGCCGAGGTGCGTGGGGTGATCAGCTTCTACCACGATTTCCGCACCACGCCACCGGCGCGCCACACCCTGCGCCTGTGCCGCGCCGAGTCGTGCCAGAGCCGGGGCGCCGAGGCGCTGGCGGCGCAACTGCGCGAACAACTGGCGCTGGAGGACCACGGCACCAGCGCCGACGGCGCCATCAGCCTGCGCCCGGTGTACTGCCTGGGCGCCTGTGCCTGCTCGCCAGCGCTGGAACTGGACGGCCAGGTGCATGCGCGCCTTACCCCTGAGCGCCTGCGCGCGCTGGTCAACGCTTGCCAGGAGGACGCAGCATGCTGAAGCTGTATATCCCCTGCGATTCGGTAGCCCGTGCCGTGGGCGCCGACCAGGTTGCCGATGCATTGCAGCGTGAGGCCGAGCGCCGCCAGCTGCCGCTGGATATTCAGCGCACCAGCTCCCGCGGGCTGTACTGGCTGGAACCGCTGCTGGAGTGCGAGAGCGCGCAAGGGCGCCTGGGTTTCGGCCCGGTCACCCCGGAAGACGTGCCGTCCTTGCTCGACGCCTTTACCGGTGAGCCCGGTGAACCTGGTGGCCACTCGCTGGCCCTGGGGCCGGTCGAGGACATCCCTTACCTCAAGACCCAGCAGCGCCTGCTGTTCGCCCGCGCCGGCATCACCCGCCCATTGTCGCTGGACGACTACCGTGCCCATGGCGGTTTCGCCGGCCTTGAAGCGGCCGTGGCTCTGGATGGTGCCGAGGTGGTCGCCGCCGTGCTCGATTCCGGCCTGCGCGGCCGCGGCGGTGCGGCGTTCCCGGCCGGCATCAAGTGGCGCACCGTGCGTGACGCCGGGGCCGGGCAGAAGTACGTGGTGTGCAACGCCGACGAGGGTGACTCCGGTACCTTCGCCGACCGCATGCTGATGGAAGGCGACCCGTTCTTGCTGATCGAAGGCATGATCATTGCCGGCCTCGCCGTGGGTGCCGACAAGGGCTACATCTATGTGCGCTCGGAATACCCCGACGCCATCCGCGTGCTTGACCAGGCCTTCGCCATCGCCCGTGACGCCGGCTATCTCGGCAGCGACGTGGCCGGCAGCGGCCAGGCCTTCGACCTGGAAGTGCGGGTCGGCGCCGGAGCCTATATCTGCGGCGAAGAAACCGCGCTGCTCGAATCCATCGAAGGCAAGCGCGGCATCGTTCGCGCCAAGCCTCCGCTACCCGCGCTGCAGGGCCTGTTCGGCCTGCCGACGCTGGTGCACAACGTACTCACCCTGGCCTCGGTACCCGTCATCTTGGCCAAGGGCGCGGCGTTCTATCGCGACTTCGGCATGGGCCGCTCACTGGGCACCATGCCGTTCCAGCTGGCCGGCAACATCCGTCAGGGCGGCTTGGTGGAGCGCGCCTTCGGCCTGACCCTGCGCGAGCTGGTGGAAGGCTATGGCGGCGGCACGGCCAGCGGCCGGCCGCTGAAGGCCGCGCAGGTGGGTGGCCCGCTCGGTGCCTGGGTACCGCCCAGCCACTTCGATACGCCGCTGGACTACGAAGCCTTTGCCGCCATGGGCGCGATGCTCGGCCACGGTGGTGTGGTAGTGGCCGACGACACCCTGAACATGGCCAGCATGGCGCGCTTCGCCTTGCAGTTCTGTGCCGAGGAGTCCTGTGGCAAATGCACCCCGTGCCGCATCGGTTCGACCCGGGGCATGGAAGTGGTCGACCGGCTGATCGCCACCAGCGACATGACCGAGCGGCATGACCAGGCCCTGTTGCTGCGCGACCTGTGCGACACCATGCAATACGGCTCGCTGTGCGCCATGGGCGGCATGACCGCCTATCCGGTGGCCAGCGCGCTGAAGTACTTCCCCGCCGATTTCGGGCTGACCCACACGGAGGCCGCGCAGTGATCAATTTCTTCGACCCCGCTTCTGATAAAAGCAGCGACCTCGGCACCCCGGCCCGTGACAGCGAGGTACAGGTCAGCCTGAGCATCGATGGCCGCGCCATCACTGTGCCCGCCGGTACTTCGGTGATGCGTGCCGCGGCCATGCTCGGCACCAGCATTCCCAAACTGTGCGCCACCGACAGCCTCGAAGCCTTTGGCTCGTGCCGCATGTGCATGGTGGAAATCGAAGGCATGCGCGGTTACCCGGCCTCCTGCACCACCCCGGTCAGCGAAGGCATGGTGGTGCACACCGAAACCCCGCGCCTGGCCGGCCTGCGCCGCAACGTGATGGAGCTGTACATCTCCGACCACCCGCTGGACTGCCTGACCTGTTCGGCCAACGGCAACTGCGAGCTGCAGACCGTGGCCGGCCAGGTGGGCCTGCGCGAGGTGCGCTATGGCTACGACGGCGCCAACCACCTGGCCGAGAAAAAGGACGTATCCAACCCGTATTTCGACTACGAGCCGAGCAAGTGCATCGTCTGCAGCCGCTGCGTGCGTGCCTGCGAGGACATCCAGGGCACCTTCGCCCTGACCATCACCGGGCGCGGTTTCGAGTCGCGGGTGGCGGCGGCGGGTGGTGAGAACTTCCTCGCCTCCGAGTGCGTGTCTTGCGGCGCCTGCGTGCAGGCCTGCCCGACCGCGACCCTGACGGAAAAGAGCCTGGTACAGCTGGGCCAGCCCGAGCGTGCGGTCATCACCACCTGCGCCTATTGCGGCGTCGGCTGCTCGTTCCGCGCCGAAATGAAGGGCGACCAGTTGGTGCGCATGGTCCCGGACAAGAACGGCGGCGCCAACCACGGCCACGCTTGCGTCAAGGGCCGCTTCGCCTGGGGCTACGCCACTCACCCGGACCGCATCACCAAGCCGATGATCCGCAAGCGCCTGGAAGACCCATGGCAGGAAGTCAGCTGGGACGAGGCGGTGACGTACGCCGCCAGCGAGTTCCGCCGCATCCAGCTGAAGTACGGTCGCGATTCCATCGGCGGTATCACCTCCAGCCGCTGCACCAACGAAGAAGCCTATCTGGTGCAGAAACTGGTGCGCACGGCGTTCGGCAACAACAACGTCGACACCTGCGCGCGGGTATGCCATTCGCCCACCGGCTATGGCCTGAAGCAGACCCTGGGTGAGTCGGCCGGTACACAAAGCTTCGACTCGGTGATGCAGGCCGACGTGGTGCTGGTGATCGGCGCCAACCCCACCGACGCCCATCCGGTATTCGGCTCGCAGCTCAAGCGCCGCCTGCGCCAGGGCGCGCGGCTCATCGTGATCGACCCTCGGCGCATCGACCTGGTCGACTCGCCGCACGCCCGCGCCGAGCTGCACCTGCAACTGCGCCCCGGTACCAACGTGGCCATGCTCAACGCCCTGGCCCACGTGATCGTCACCGAAGGCCTGCTGGCCCAGCGCTTCATCGATGCCCGCTGCGAAACCGAAGATTTCGCCCGCTGGCGCGACTTCGTCAGCCTGGCGGAAAACGCCCCCGAAGTGCTTGGCCCGGTCTGCGGCGTGCCTGCTGAGCAGATCCGCGCCGCAGCGCGCCTGTACGCCACCGGCGGCAACGCGGCGATCTACTACGGCCTGGGCGTGACCGAGCACAGCCAGGGCAGCACCGCGGTGATGGGCATTGCCAACCTGGCCATGGCCACCGGCAACATCGGCCGTGAAGGGGTAGGGGTGAACCCGCTGCGCGGGCAGAACAACGTGCAAGGCTCGTGCGACATGGGCTCGTTCCCCCACGAACTGCCCGGCTACCGGCACATTTCCAACGAAGTTGTGCGCGCCGAGTTCGAGCAGGCCTGGGGCGTGACCCTGCAGCCTGACCCGGGCCTGCGCATCCCCAACATGTTCGAGGCTGCGCTGGACGGCAGTTTCAAGGCCCTTTACTGCCAGGGCGAGGACATTGCCCAGAGCGACCCCAACACCCAGCACGTCACTGCGGCCCTGCTGGCCATGGAGTGCGTGGTGGTGCAGGACATCTTCCTCAACGAAACAGCCAAGTTCGCCCATGTGTTCCTGCCGGGCAGCTCGTTCCTGGAGAAGGACGGTACCTTCACCAATGCCGAGCGGCGTATTTCGCGGGTGCGCAAGGTCATGGAGCCGTTGGCCGGGAAGGCCGACTGGGAGGCGACCATAGCCCTGGCCAATGCATTGGGCTACCCGATGAGCTACCGTCACCCGTCCGAGATCATGGACGAGATCGCCCGCCTTACGCCTACCTTCCGCCGCGTCAGCTACGCCGAGATCGACCGCCACGGCAGCCTGCAGTGGCCGTGCAACGACGCAGCGCCGGATGGCACGCCGACCATGCACATCGACCAGTTCGTACGTGGCAAGGGGCGCTTCATGCTCACCGGCTACGTGCCCACCGAGGAGAAGGTCAACAACCGCTACCCGCTGCTGCTGACCACCGGGCGCATTCTCAGCCAGTACAACGTCGGCGCCCAGACCCGGCGTACCGGCAACGTTGCCTGGCATGACGCCGACCGCCTGGAAATCCACCCGACCGACGCCGAAAGCCGTGGCATCCAGGATGGCGACTGGGTCGGCATCGGCAGCCGCGCCGGGCAGACGGTGCTGCGCGCCAAGGTCAGCACGCGGGTGGCGCCGGGTGTGGTGTACACCACGTTCCACTTCCCAGAGTCGGGGGCCAACGTGATTACCACCGACAACTCCGACTGGGCCACCAACTGCCCTGAGTACAAGGTGACGGCGGTGGAGGTGGTGAAAGTGTTCCAGCCTTCGCAGTGGCAGAAGCGCTATCAGGACTTCAGTGATGAACAGCGGCGGCTGCTGAAGGAGCGCCGTAAAGCGGAGAAGACGGAGAAGGCCGAGGTGCGCCGATGAGCACCGAAAACCTGGTCAAGATGGCCAACCAGATTGCCCATTACTTCGACAGCGAGCCAGACCGGGCGCTGGCGGTGCAAGGGATACGGCAGCATCTGCAGAGCTTCTGGACGCCTGCGATGCGCCGGCAACTGGCGGAATGGGCCGAGGCCAATGCAGGGGAGGGGCTGGACCCGAAGGTGCAGGAAGCGTTGGCCTAGATACTTCTTGTAAGAAATCCCTGTGGGAGCGGGTTTACCCGCGAATGCGTCGTTGGACTCACCGCCGCTTTCGCGGGTAAACCCGCTCCCACAGGGGCCCTGCAATTTCAAGGAATCATGTGTCCTCCTGAGGAAGGCAAACTCAGCCGCGAGCCAGTTCCGCCAGATGGGCAATTGCCTCCTCGCTCTTGAGCACCAGCACATCCCCCTCCAGCGAATCCAGCACCACCTCCGCGGTATTACCAATCAACGCCCCGGAAATCCCCGTGCGGCACACCGTGCCGATCACCGTTACCACGGCATCGAGCTTCTTCTCGGTATACGGAATCAGCACATCCGCCGGCCCTTCGGCCACATGCAAGCGGTCTTCGCTGATGTCGTACTCTGCCTGGAACGCCTTGCACGCCTCGCGGTAGCGCTTTTCGATGGTATCGCTCAGCTGGTACACCGGGTCCGACGCTGACAGCATCGGCGACGGATGGGCGCTGATGACGTGAAGCTCGCCTTTGGCCAGCCCGGCAATGGCATAGCCATGGTCGATGATGCTGGCATGCAGGCGGCGGTGGTCCTCGTCCTGGTTGCCCACGTCCACCGCGGCCAGGATCTTGCCGCCGGTCCAAGGCCGCTCGCTCTTGACCATGAGCACGGCACACGGGCATTGGCGCAGCAGCTTCCAGTCGCTGGGGGTGAGCAGGGCCTTTTTCAGCGGGTTGTCCGGGCGGTGTTCTTTGATCACCAGCTCGCAGCCCTCGGCCTGCTGCACGTAGATGATGGTGTCGTGCAGGTTGTCGCGCCAGGCCTCTTCATGGGTGACGCTGTCGTACCCGTCATCATGCAGCTGGCTGCTCAGCAGGCTCAGCAGCGCGCTGTGGTCATGCCTTTTGTCGCACATCAGCAGGTGCAGGCGGGCGCCGGTGACGCCGGCGATCAGCTTGGCCCGGGTCAGTGCCCGGCTGTGGGCGTGCTCGGGGTCGAGGACGACGAGGATGCTGCGGACGGCTTGCATGGGCGTTAACTCCCTTCAAAGGTGGCGACCAATGCCTGACTATAGTCGGCGCTTCCCCCGCTGGCGCTTGATGTACATCAAGCATAGTCACTGGCGCCGCCCGCCGCCGCCGGTATAATCGCCGGCCCTGCCTGTTCTTTGTGGTCGCACGCTCATGTCCCTGATCCCCGAAATCGACGCCTTTCTTGGTTGCCCGACACCAGACGCCTGGATCGAAGCGGCGCTCGCCGACCAGGAAACCCTGCTGATCGACCACAAGAACTGCGAGTTCAAGGCTGCCAGCACCGCCCTGAGCCTGATCGCCAAGTACAACACCCACCTCGACCTGATCAACATGATGTCGCGCCTGGCCCGCGAGGAACTGGTGCACCACGAGCAGGTGCTGCGCCTGATGAAGCGTCGTGGCGTGCCGCTGCGCCCGGTGTCGGCGGGGCGATATGCGTCGGGGCTGCGGCGGCTGGTGCGCGCCCACGAGCCGGTCAAGCTGGTGGATACGCTGGTGGTGGGGGCGTTCATCGAGGCGCGCAGCTGCGAGCGCTTTGCCGCGTTGGTACCGCATCTGGACGAGGAACTGGGCCGCTTCTACCACGGCCTGCTGAAGAGCGAAGCGCGCCATTACCAGGGTTATCTGAAACTGGCGCACAACTATGGCGAAGAGGCAGACATTGCCCGCCGGGTGGACCTGGTGCGCGCAGCAGAGGTGGAGCTGATCCAGTCACCGGACCAGGAGCTGCGCTTCCACAGCGGTATACCGATGGCGCAGGCCGCCTGATTCGCACCAGGCGGCCCAGGGGTCAGTGACGGCGGCCCAGCAGCAGGCCGACCACCAGCCCGAGGCCAGCGGAAATGGCCACGGTCTGCCACGGGTGGCCACCGATATAGTCCTGGGTAGCGTCCATCACCGGTTGCGCCTTGCTGCGTACCTTGTCGGCGGCATTGCGCGCCTGGCGTAGCTTGAGGCTTACCTGCGCGCGCAGGGTTTCCGCCTCGTCACCCACCAGGGCGGCGCTGTCGTTCAGCAGTTTTTCCGACTCTTCGATCAGCGCCTGCAGTTCGCTGAATACCTGGTCCTTGATCTGATCGCTGTCGGTCAGCGGGGCGTTTTTCCGGGCCATGAACTCGTCCTCGTCGATGGTGTGGCTTGAACAATGGATGCCGGCGCGTCGGGAAAGTTGCGGCGGCTTTGGGCTGTTGCAGTACCTGGGTGTAAGATAGCGGCCATTTTCAAACCTGCAGGTACCTTCATGAGTTTCAATCTGGCCAACATGAGCTTTGAGGAACGGGCGCAGATCGAGGCAGAGAAGGCCCGGCTGTTCGAGCTGTGGCAGAACAACCTGGGCAAGGCCAAGGGCGAAGCGGCACGGTTGATCGCCGAGAAACCACGGCGCAAAGGCAAATGGGCCGAGTGGGTGCGCGCCGAGCTGGATGGCATGTCGCCGCCCGAATACGCCAACATGGTGCGCAGCGAAGTCAACAAGCTGATGGCCGCAGCCAGCGCCAGCCGCTGATCACACCCCGCCAGGCGCCTACCAGTAGGCGCCCTTGGGCAGGTCCAGCTTGCCCTCGTCGGTAAAGCGCACGGTCCCCAGCAGCCCGCCGGCCAGCTTGCCGCGCAGCACATAGGGCAGGCCTTGCAGCGCGTCCACCTGGCCCAGCCCATAGGCCTGGCGCAGGAAGGAAAACGCCGTGATGCTCACCGGCACCACGATCACCGCTTCGCCATAACGGCCGATGTGCCCCTGCTGGTCGCTCACCCCGGCAGCCAGCGGCTGGCCGTTCACCTCCAGGTTCAGGGCGATGCCGTTGTAGTCGATCGGCGCCTCGTTGGGGTTTTGTACCCGCATCTTCACCGCCATGCGCAGTTCCAGCTCCTGCCCGGGCAGCGGCTCGATACCGATCACGCTGATATTGACCGGGTCGCGTGCCTGGAACAGCGCACAGGCCCCCAGGCCGCAGGCCAGCAGCAGGACCAGGAAAAGGCGGGCGTAGCGGTGCAGACGGGCAGCCATGGGGTGCGACCTTGCCAGAGTGGGCGAATGGGCAGTGTGGCAAATACGCGTCGGCGTTGAAAGTCTCCGCCCAGATGAAAGATACTGTTTCTCATTAACGCCCGATAACTTCTCCTACTGGCCGTTTCCGAACCCATGCTGACTTCTCCCGCGCCGGGCCTGCTGGCAAGCTTCCAGGAGCACTACGACGACCTGCTTCAGTTCCTGACCCGGCGCATGAGTGACCGTCAGCGCGCTGCCGATGTCGCGCAGGAAACCTACCTGAAGCTGGTGAACATCGACCAGCAGGCGGTGCCGGTGCTGCACGCGCGCAGTTTCATCTTCCGCGTGGCCGGCAACCTGGCGATCGATGCCTTGCGCCGCGAGCAGCGCATTGCCGCCAGCCACGACGACAGCGAGCGCGCAGGTGAGGTCGCCTGCCCGGCGCCGGCCCCGGAGGCGGCCTTGCTGGCCCGGGAGCGCTTGCAGATCCTCGACCAGGCGCTGCTGCAGCTGTCCGACAATGCCCGCCAGGCGCTGTTGCTCAACCGCGTGGACGGCCTGACCCAGGCACAGATCGCGCAGCGCCTGGGGGTTTCCGAAAGCATGGTGGCGAAATACATCGGCCAGGCCCTGCGCCATTGCCGCCAGTGGCTCAAACAGGCGGGGGTGGCTGCTGCACTGGTGTTGGCCGTTGGCGTGGCGGGTTGGCAGAAGGCGCCAATGCTGCTGGCGGATTACCACACCGGGGTAGGTGAGCGACAGGTGATTACTTTGGCAGATGGCACGCGGGTGACGCTGAACAGTGCCACAGCCCTGAGCGTGGTGTTCAGCGACCGTGAGCGGCGGGTGGTGCTGGAATCTGGTGAGGCCTTGTTCGAGACCGCCGATGATTCACGGCCCTTTGTGGTCGACACGGCCGGCGAGCGGGTGCAGGGGAGTGCGGCCACCTTCAGCGTGCGTCGCGATGGCCGCGTGGTATTGGCCCATGGCGAAGCCAAGGTTGGCGAACATGAATTGGCAGTAGCGGCCGATGCCGGCACGCAGATGGCCTGGCAGCGCGGCAAGCTGATCTTCAACGGCAAGCCGCTGGGGCAGGTGCTGGCGGAGCTCGAGCGTTACCGGCATGGGCGGATCGTGTTGTCCGATAGCAAGCTGGCGGCGATGCAGGTCAGCGGGGTGTTCGACCTCGATGAGCCGGAGGCCCTGTTGCGGACCCTTGAGCAGCGCTATGGGCTGAAGGTGACCTACCTGCCGTGGTTGGCCGTGGTTCATTGATTCGCCTGTGCCGGCCTCTTCGCGGCTGAAGCCGCTCCCACAGGTACTGCACAGGTCTGGAAGGCTGTGGAGATCCCTGTAGGAGCGGCTTTAGCCGCGAAGAGGCCGGCACAGGAAAAATTTTTTATCTTGCACTGCAAGTTCCTGCAAGCCAGATCGTCGTAGTGGGACTGATCAGCAACCAATTCTCATTTACGACTTGTCAGGAAGCTCATTCGTGCCTCTGATGCTCAAGCCCTTGCACCGCCGCCGCGGTCCGCTTCACCATGCCCTGATGTCCTGCAGTGCCCTGGCCATGCTGGTCGGCCCGCTGCAGGCGTTTGCCTCGACCGCCACCGAACAGGCCCAGACTCAGGCCCGCCAGGTCCAGCTCGACCTGCCGGCCCAGCCGCTGGACCACGCCCTGACCACGTTCGCCGACCAGGCCGGCCTGCACCTGCTGTACACCACCGGCGACGTCGCCGGCCAGGCCAGCCCGGCCTTGCAGGGCAGCTACAGCATCGAGCAGGCGCTGCAGCAACTGCTGGCCGGCAGCGGCATGAGCTGGCACTTCAGCGATGCCCGCACGGTGACCCTGCGCAAGGCCGACGCTGTGCCGCAGGCGGTCAATCTCAAGCCGATCGAGGTCAGCGTGGCCTCGCGCACCAGCACCGCGATCAGTGAAATCCCCGGCACCGTGTGGGTGGTCGACCAGCAGCAGTTGCGCGAGCAGATCGACAGCGGCGTCAGCCTGAAGGAAGCCATCGGCAAGCTGGTGCCAGGCCTCGACCTGGCGCCGGAAGGCCGTACCAACTACGGCCAGAACATGCGCGGGCGCAATGTGCTGGTGATGATCGACGGGGTCAGCCAGAACAGCTCGCGCGGCCTGTCACGCCAGTTCGACAGCATTTCGCCGTTCAACGTCGAGCGCGTCGAAGTGCTGTCTGGCGCCAGTGCCATCTACGGTGGTGGCGCCACCGGCGGCATCATCAACATCGTGACCAAGAAGGGCGAACCCGGCCCGGCGCGTTTCGAGACCCAGCTCGGTGCCAGCAGCGGCTTCAACAACAGCGACGACCTGGCCACCCGCTTCGCCCAGTCGATCAGTGGCGGCAACGAACGGTTCAACGCCCGCCTGGGGGTTTCCGGCGAGCAGAACGAAGCCTTCTACGACGGCGCCGGCGACCAGATCTTCATCGACAACACCCAGACCGACCTGCAATACAACCGCACCATCGACGTGCTCGGCACCTTGGGGATGCAACTGAACGACCAGCAGAGCCTCGACCTGCTGGCCCAGTACTATGACTCGGGCAACCACGGCAGCACCGGCATTTACTTCCCTAACCTGAACTACAACGCCCCATCCGACCTGGAAGACGCCGAGCTGCGCAGTGGCTACTCGTCGGACCTGGAGCCGCGCACCCGGCGCCTGCTGCTGAACGCCAACTACCACCACACCGACGTGCTTGGGCAGGACTTCTACCTGCAGGCCTCGTACCGCAAGGAAGACGACAACTTCTACCCGTTCCCGTACTACAACCGCGCCACGCCCACCGGCTCGCGCGGGGTGTACTTCGCCGCCTCGCAGCAGAACTTCGAAGTCACCAGCCTCAAGGGCCTGTTCGCCAAGCAGTGGGACGCGCTGAAGCTGACCTACGGCGTCGACCTGGACCGCGAGCGCTTCAACGCCGAGCAGACCACCTTCAACGCCCAGACGTCGTCCGAGTCGGGTGGCCTGGAGCTGGATAAGGAAAGCAAGGCCGCGCGCTACCCCAGCTACCGGGTCGATGGCGTGTCGGTGTACGCGCAGCTGGACTGGCATGCCACCGATAACCTGACCCTGTCCGGCGGCGCCCGGCGCCAGCAGATGGATGTGGACGTCAGCGACTTCAAGGGTGTGCCGGGTGGCAGCAACGATTACCAGGTCAACCTGTTCAACGTCGGTGCCATCTACGACTTCAAGAATGGCCACCAGGTATGGACCAACTACGGCGAAGGCTTCGACCTGCCCGACCCGGCCAAGTACTACGGCAAGCCCGGGCTGAGCGTGGCCGACAACCCGCTGGCCGGCATCAAGAGCCGCCAGGTGGAACTGGGCTGGCGCTATGCCGACCTGGACTGGGATGCCCAGGCGGCGTTGTACTACATCTGGTCGGACAAGATCATCAACGTCGACTCGCAGACGCTGACCATCAATGTGGAAGACCAGAAAAGCCGCGACTTTGGTTTTGAGGGCGCGCTGACCCGGCACTTCCAGACCGGCTGGGAAGCCGGTGGCACCCTGCACCTGACCCGCTCCGAGGAGGAGGATGTCGATGGCGGCTGGATCAAGCGCGATGCCCGCTATGCCTCGTTGTCCAAGGCTACCGCGTTCGTCGGCTGGAAGGGCGATGGCCGCAGTGCGCGGCTACAGGCCAACCATGCCTTCAGCCTGAAGGACGATGCCGACCACGAGATCGACGGCTACACCACCTTCGACCTGCTGGGCAGCCAGGATACCGGCTTCGGCACCTTCAGCGCCGGCATCCAGAACCTGCTGGACAAGCAATACAGCACGGTCTGGGGGCAGCGTGCGACGCTGTTCTACTCGCCGACCTACGGGCCGGCTTACCTGTATGACTACCAAGGGCGCGGGCGTACCTACACGCTGACCTGGAGCATGGCTTACTGAGCCTGCACGGTTCTGTGGGAGCGGCCTTGTGTCCCGAAAGGGGTGCGAAGCGCCCCCAGGATTTCGGCTCTGCAGCACATATTACTGGGGCCGCTTTGCGGCCCTTTCGCGACACAAGGCCGCTCCTACAGAGACCGCACATGCCGGAGGAAGTCGCGGTCCCTGTGGGAGCGGGTTTACCCGCGAAGAGGCCAGGTCAGGCAAACGACGCCAGCAAATCCTGCGCAAACGCCTGCTGTGCCTCGCCAACCGCTTGCGCCCGGTGCCTGGCCAGGGTAAACGGCACCACAAAGTCCAGCCCCGGGTCCAGCGCCCACAACAGCCCCTCAGCCTCCCAAGCTTGCGCACAATGGCATGGCAGATAGCCAATATGCCGCCCCGACAGAATGAACGTCAGCACGCTCTCGATCTGCTCCGCCACCGCCATGCTGCGCTGGCTCTGGAACGGCTCGCCGCCCTTGAGAAACCGGTACGGATGGCGCACCTGGTCCATCGCCAGCAACCGCTCCCGGCCAACACCAGCCTCACCGAACAGCACATGGCCCTTGCCGCAATACAGCCGTTGCCGCTCCTGGAACAGCGGCTGGTAGTCGAAGGCTGCCTGGTTGCCGGAAAAGTAGCTGATGGCGTAATCCAGCCGCTGCTCCAGCAACAAGCGCTCCAGCTCTGCCGGTGGCGCACTGATCAGTTCCAGCTGCACCGCCTCCTCGCGCCTGCGAAACGCCGCAATGGCCGCCGCCAGCTTCAGGCTCACCGCCTTGTCCTGGCTCTCCGCCATGCCTATGCGCACGGTCCCCAGCAGCCGCCCGGCAACGCCATTGGCCTGCTGGCGAAACTGTTCGATGTTCAGCAATAGCCCACGGGCGGCGTCCAGCAACAACGCGCCCTTTTCCGTCAGGTGAAAGCCACCTTTGCCGCGGCTGCACAAGCGGTAGCCCAGCCGCGCTTCCAGCTGCGCCATGCGCTGGCTGATGGTGGGCTGGCTCAGGCCCAGCACGCCTTGCGCGGCGCTGAAACCACCGGCCTCGACTACAGTGACGAACAGCCGCAGCAGGTGCAGGTCGGGGTCGTGCACTTGTCCGAGCATTACATTGCTCCTGATGAATGTCAGCTTTGCAAACTTGCCATTCCTGCAATGTAACCCGGCTGGCATGCTCGCGGCATCCACCCATTTGCCGAGGTGTTCGCCATGCGTCGATCGTTGTGCCTGCTGTCCCTGGTCCTGGCCTTGCCGCTGCAGGCCGAAGAAAAGGTCGTCAACCTCTACAGCTGGGCCGACTATGTCGCCCCGCAAACCCTCCAGCGCTTCGAGCAGGAAACCGGCTACAAGGTGCGCTACGACACCTTCGACACCACCGAAGTGCTGGAAACCAAGCTGCTGACCGGTGGTAGCGGCTATGACGTGGTGGTGCCGTCGTCAACCGTACTGGCCCGGGCGCTCAAGGCAAATGCCCTGCAGCCGTTCGATCCCCAGGCCATGCCCGGCTATGCCAACCTCGACAAGGACCTGCTGGCCAAGCTCGCAGAGGCCGACCCCGGCAACCGCCATGCCGTGCCCTACACCTGGGGCACCCTGGGTCTGGGAGTGAATGTGGAAGCGGTGCGCCAGCGCCTGGGTGATGTACCGCTGGACAGCCTCGACCTGCTGTTCAAGCCCGAGTACGCCAGCCGGTTGAAGGACTGCGGCATCGCCATGCCCGACTCGCCCCAGGAGGTGATCGGCGTGGCCCTGAACTACCTAGGCAAGGACCCTTACAGCCAGGACAAGGACGACCTGGCCGCCGCGCAGAACCTGCTGAGCCAGCTGCAGCCGTCGATCAGCTACGTCGCCAATGGCCGGCAGATCAGCGACCTGGCCAACGGCAGTGTGTGCCTGGCGCTGACCTACAACGGCGATGCGGCGATGGCCGCCGACCAGGCGCGTCGCGCTGGCAAACCGTTCGAGCTGATCTACCGCATCCCCCGCGAAGGCACGCTGGTGTGGCAGGACAACCTGGTCATTCCCAAGGACGCTCCGCACCCCGAGGCCGCGCGGGCGTTCATCGCCTTCATGCTCAAGCCCGAGTCGGTGGCCGCACTGACCAACACGCTGTTCTTCGCCAACGCCAACCAGGCGGCCACGCCGCTGGTGGACGAAGCAGTGCGCAACGACCCGGACATCTACCCGTCGGCCGCAGTGCGCCAGCGCCTGTATGCCGACCGCAGCATGGCCCTGGCCGACCTGCGCCAGCGCAACCGCCTGTGGACCGCGTTCCGCAGCCGCCAGTAACCGATAACGACAAAGGAACCCGACCGTGGAGCAAGCCGCAAACAACGACCAGGCCATGACCCGCGACAGCCTGTATGGCACCGCTGCGGAAAGTACCTACGCCGGCATTACCAGTTTCTCTCGCCGCCGCTACAGCCGCGACCTGCGTGGTGTCGATGTGGTGGTCAGTGGTGTGCCGTTCGATACTGCCACCAGCAACCGCCCCGGTGCGCGCTTCGGCCCGCGGGCGATCCGCGCCGCCTCGGTGCAGCAGGCCTGGGCCCGGCACTGGCCGTGGGCGTTCGACCCGTTCGACCACCTGGCGGTGATCGACTATGGCGATTGCGCCTTCGACAGCGGCACCCCGCAGTCGGTACCGGACAGTATCGAGGCCCATGCCACGCATATTCTGGAAGCAGGCTGCGCCATGCTCACCCTGGGTGGCGACCACTTCATCAGCTACCCGCTGCTCAAGGCCCATGCCCGCCGCCATGGCCCGCTGGCGCTGATCCACTTCGATGCGCACAGCGACACCTGGCCGGACGAGGAAGGCAAGCGCATCGACCACGGCACCATGTTCTGGCATGCCGCCCGCGAAGGCCTGGTGGACCCGGCCAGCTCGGTGCAGATCGGCCTGCGCACCACCAATGACGACAGCCAGGGCTTTGCCATCCTCGACGCCCGCCAGGTGCACCGGCAGGGCACCGAGGCGGTGATTGCGGCGATTCGCCAGCGGGTGGGCGAGCGGCCGGTTTACCTTACTTTCGATATCGACTGCCTCGATCCGGCCTATGCGCCCGGTACCGGCACGCCGGTGTGCGGCGGGCTGAGCACGGTGCAGGCGCTGGAGATCCTTGGCGGGCTGCGTGGCATCAACCTGGTGGGCATGGACCTGGTGGAGGTGGCGCCCGCCTATGACCATGCCGACATCACCGCGCTGGCCGGGGCGACTCTGGCGATGGAAATGCTGTGCCTGTATGCGGCGCGGCACAAGGTGGACAAGGCTCAGTAACCTGGGGCCGCTTTGCGGCCCATTCGCAGCACAAGGCTGCTCCTACAGGGAGCGGCCTTGTGTCGCGATGGGCTGCAAAGCAGCCCTTAAGGCCCATACTGAAACATCAGGAATCATCTCCACCCGCATTCACACTTTTGCCGCGAACCCTTCGCGCCTTAGGCTATCAAACCCACCAGGCGCGGCATTTTCGTACAGGAGGTGAAGCATGACCCCGACCTTGCCCATCCTGGCCCTCGGCCTGGTGCTGTGCCTGCCCGCGCAAGCGGCCCCCGAGCCGCCCTTGCAACTCGCCGCCGGCAACAACAACCCCTACAACAGCCCGATCCAGCGCGCCAACCCCAACAGCCGCCAGGGCAGCATGCCGGCCACGCCTCCCGTGCGCGGCCCGTCCACCGACCCGTACCAGCGCACGCCCACCCTGGACAACCGCGGCATCGGCAATGGCGACAACCTGCGCCGCCAGCAACAAACCCCGAACCTGGAGCCCAGCCGACCACCGCGCGACAACCCGCGCGCGCCATGAGCGCCCTACGAAAGGAATCCTGCATGCTTCGAGCACCCTGGCTTGTAACCCTGACCGCCGCCGCACTCCTGCCCCTGCTGGCGCAGGCGGCGGCCGAACAGCAGTTCCGCAGTGAAGAAGGCACCTTGACCGTCAGCACCCTGGCCGATGGCCTGCGCAACCCTTGGGCCCTGGCGTTCCTGCCGGGCGGCAAGGACATGCTGGTCACCGAGCGTGCCGGCAACTTGCGGGTGGTCAATGCCGAAGGCAAGGTCGGCCCGCCGATCAGCGATGTACCCAAGGTCTGGGCCGAGGGCCAGGGCGGCTTGCTGGATGTGGTGCTGTCGCCGGAGTTCGCCAAGGACCGCACCGTCTACCTGTCCTACGCCGAAGAGGGCAGTGACGGCAAGGCCGGTACGGCGGTCGGCCGTGGCCAGTTGTCCCAGGACCGCGCCCGGCTGGAAAACTTCAACGTCATCTTCCGCCAGCAGCCCAAACTGTCGGAGGGCAACCACTTTGGCTCGCGCCTGGTGTTCGACCGCGACGGCTACCTGTTCATCGCCCTCGGTGAAAACAACCAGCGCCCTACTGCCCAGGACCTGGACAAGCTGCAAGGCAAGATCGTGCGTATCTTGCCGGACGGCGAAGTGCCCAGGGACAACCCCTTCGTCGGCAAGGACAATGTGCGGCCGGAGATCTGGTCGTTCGGCCACCGCAACCAGCAAGGCGCCGCACTCAACCCCTGGACCGGCAAGCTGTGGACCCACGAGCATGGCCCGCGCGGCGGCGACGAGATCAACATTCCCGAACCCGGCAAGAACTATGGCTGGCCGATTGCGACCCACGGCATCAACTACTCGCTGCTGCCGATCCCCGAGGCCAAGGGCAAGCATGTACAGGGTATGGTCGACCCGCACCATGTATGGGAGAAGTCGCCGGGGATCAGCGGCATGGCGTTCTACGACAGCCCTAGGTTCAAGGCCTGGGACCACAACCTGTTCATTGGCGCGCTGGCTACCCAGGAGCTGATCCGCCTGCAACTGGATGGCGACAAGGTGGTGCATGAAGAGCGTTTGCTGGGTGAGCTGAAGGCGCGTATCCGCGATGTACGGGTGGGGCCGGATGGCTACCTGTATGTGCTGACCGATGACAAGGACGGCGCGCTGCTCAAGGTAGGCCTGGGCGACGCCTGATCACCACTGTTGTACGCGGCCCCTGTGGGAGCGGGCGTGTCGAGGCGTCGAACCGCCGCGAAGCAGGCGCCGCGGTGGATGGCACGGGCTTCGCCCGTGTTCGCGGGCACGCCCGCTCCCACAGGGATCGCGGCAGCCTTTTGAATTTGGGCAAGACCGTTGTTCCTACAAGGTCCGCGGTGTGTCAGCCGTGTAGAATGCCGCATGGCTATCGATCCCCATTCCCTCTACCAGCAGGCCCTGACCACCCAGGGCTATGTCGCCGACCCCGCCCAGGCCCGCGCCGTCGAGGCGTTGCAGGCCTGTTTCCAGGCCGTCGAACAGGGCCGCCCCACCCAGGGTATCTACCTCTGGGGCCCGGTCGGCCGCGGCAAGACCTGGCTGATGGACCAGTTCCACCGCTGCCTGCGGGTGCCCAGCCGGCGCCAGCACTTCCATCACTTCATGGCCTGGGTCCACCAACGCCTGTTCCAGCTCAACGGCACCGCCGACCCGCTGCTGGCGCTGGCCGGGGAACTGGCCGGGCAGATTCGCGTGCTGTGCTTCGACGAGCTGTTCGTCAACGACATCGGTGACGCGATCATCCTCGGCCGCCTGTTCCAGGTACTGTTCGACCAAGGCGTGGTGATCGTCGCCACCTCCAACCAGCCACCCGAGCAGCTGTACCGCGACGGCTTCAACCGCGAGCGTTTCCTGCCGGCCATCGCCGCCATCCAGCGGCACATGCAGGTGCTGCCGGTAGCCGGCGAGCAGGACCACCGCCTGCACCCCGGCGCCGAGCGCCAGCGTTACTGGGTGGCGCAAGCGGGGCAGGCCAGCCAGCTGGGCGAGGTGTTCCGCCAGCTCAGTCCCGGCGACGCAGGCCACGATCAGCCCTTGGCGATCGGCTCCCGGCAGGTGCAGGTGGTGCGGCGCAGCGCGCAGGCCATCTGGTGCCGTTTCACCGACCTGTGCGAACAGCCGCTGGCGGCCATGGAGTTCATGGCCCTGTGCGACCGGTTCCCGGCCATCCTGGTGTCGGGCATTCCGGCGCTGGGGGGTGAACAGCGGGCCGGGCGCATTGCCCGGGGTACCGAGGATGCTGCGGCGCGGGTGGCAGCGGGCGACCGCGAGCTGCCGGCGCTGTCGCCCAAGGACGACGCGGTGCGCCGCTTCATAGCCCTGGTCGACGAATGCTACGACCGCCGGGTGGCGTTGTACCTGGAGGCACAGGTGCCGCTGGATGCCCTCTACACTCAAGGGTATCTGGCGTTCCCGTACCAACGGACCCTGAGCCGGCTACGGGAGATGCAACTGCAACGCTTCGCCTGAAAAGGAGCCGAACCATGGAGCCGCTGTCGCATCATCTGCTGACCCAGGCCTACAACAATGGCTGGGCCAACCACCGTCTGTACAAGGCCTGCCTGCAACTGACCCAGGACGAATTCGTCGCCCCCCGCTGCAGTTTTTTCCCCTCGATAAAAGCCACCCTCAACCACCTGCTGACGGTGGACTGGTTCTACCTGCACATGCTCGAGTGCGAGCAGCGTGGCGAGCAGCCCGACGCCGACGGCGAGCGCTTCTTCGACCCGGAACAGCCGTTTGCTACCTGTACTGACCTGCATGCCGAACAGGCCCAGGCCGATCACCGGCTGATCGCCTATTGCCGGGGCCTGCGCGATGGTGAGCTGGGGCGCTATGTGAGCATCGTGCGCCCCGAGCGGGTGCAGCGCGAACAACGGCTGCGGTTGTTGGCGCACCTGTTCGAGCACCAGATACATCATCGTGGGCAGGTGCATGCGATGCTCAGTGATACGGCAGTGAGGCCGCCGCAGCTGGATGAGTTTTTCTGCGAGGAAGAGGCGGGGTTGCGGGCGGCGGACTTTGCCGAGCTGGGCTGGACCGAGGAGCAGGTCTGGAAAGTGTAGGGGGCTGCTTTGCAGCCCTTCGCGGGCTCGCCCGCTCCCACAGGTACTGCACAGGTTTTGGCACTACCCGTGGGAGCGGGCGAGCCCGCGAAGGACCGCAAAGCGGCCCCCAAATTAGATCTAGCGCCCTAACCACTCGACCAGCGTACGGTTGAACCGCACCGGCTCCTCGATCTGCGGCGCATGCCCCATGCCTTCAAAGGTAATCAGCTCACCCTTGGGGATCAGCTTGGCCACCTGCGGCCCCAGCACTGCATATTTGCCCAGCTTCGCTTTCACCTCCGGCGGCGCGATATCACTGCCGATGGCTGTGGTGTCCTGGTCACCGATCAGCAGCAGGGTGGGCATCTGCAGGTCCTTGAACTCGTGGTACACCGGCTGGGTGAAGATCATGTCGTAGATCAGCGCCGAGTTCCACGCCACTGCTTCATGCCCCGGCCCCTTGTTCAGGCCCACCAGCATCTGCACCCAGCGCTCGTACTCCGGCTTCCAGCGCCCGGCGTAGTAGGTCTTGCGCTCATACTCGCGCACGCCTTCGGCATCCAGTTTGAGTTCGCGCGCATACCACTGGTCCACCGTTCGGTAGGGGACGCCCAGGGCTTTCCAGTCTTCCAGCCCGATGGGGTTGACCATCGCCAGGCGCTCCACCTGCTGCGGATACATCAGCGCATAGCGGGTGGCGAGCATGCCGCCGGTGGAGTGGCCGAGCACGATGCTTTGCTTCACGCCCAGCTGTTCGAGCAAGGCATGGGTATTGCTCGCCAGTTGCTGGAAGCTGTACTGGTAGTAGGCTGGCTTGCTGGAGCTGCAGAAGCCGACCTGGTCGGGGGCGATGACCCGGTAGCCAGCCTTGCTCAGGGCATCGATGGTGGTTTCCCAGGTGGCGGCGCAGAAGTTCTTGCCATGCATCAGCACCACGCTGTGGCCGTTGGCCTGGCCCTGGGCGGGCACGTCCATGTAGCCCATCTGCAGGGCCTGACCCTGGGACTTGAAGTCGAAATGCTTGAGCGGATGCGGGTAGCTGAAGCCTTCCAACTGAGGACCGTAGGTGGGCGATTCGGCGGCGATGGCCGAACTGCCGGCGAGGCAGGCCAAGGCCAGGGCAGTTGCGCGCAGCATAGGGGCACTCCGTGTAGGGCCATGTAGGAAGGGGCGACTGTAGCAGTCAGTGGACCACGCGGAACGTGAAAGGTGTTACCAGGCGTGAAACCAGCCCAGGGTAATCATCGCCAGCACCCCATAGCGGCCGGCCTTGGCCAGGGTCACCAGCAGCAGGAAGCGCCAGAACGGCTCACGCATGATGCCGGCGATCAGTGTAAGCGGGTCGCCGATCACCGGCATCCAGCTGAGCAGCAGCGACCATTGCCCCCAGCGCTGGTAGCGCTGTTGCGCACGCTCCAGTTGAGCAGGGTTGAACGGGAACCAGCGCTTGTCACGCAGGTGCTCGATGGCCCGCCCCAGCACCCAGTTGACCACCGAGCCCAGCACATTGCCCAGGGTCGCCACCAGCAGCAGGGTGGCCCAGGCCTCGGGCTGGCGCAGCAAAAGGCCGACCAGCACGGCCTCCGATTGCAGCGGTAGCAGGGTAGCGGCGCCGAAGGCGCTGAGGAACAGCGCCCACAGGCTGAGCATCAGTAGTTGGCGACCACGGTGTCCTTGCCGTCCTGGGTCACGCCGATGACCTGGTAGGCATCCTTGTGGTCACCCATTTCCATGCCGGGCGAGCCCATGGGCATGCCCGGCACGGCCAGGCCCTTGAGGTCGTTGCGCTTGGCCAACAGGCGCACCTGCTCGGCCGGTACGTGGCCTTCGACGAACTTGCCGTCGATCACCCCGGTATGGCACGACGCCAGGCGTGGCGCCACGCCCAGGCGTTGCTTCACCTCGCTCATGTTCGGCTCGACATGGTCGTTGACGGTGAAGCCGTTGTCGCGCAGGTGGCTGATCCAGGCCTTGCAGCAGCCACAGTTGGGGTCGCGGTAGACGTCGATGGTCTCGGCAGCCTGGGCCAGGCCGGTGATGGCCAGCAGGCCCAGGGGCAGCAGGTGTTTACGCAGCTTCATGACGCACTCCTTCAAAAACGTGGGCGGATACCGGCGACCAGGCCTGTGCCTTGCTCGCGCCCGGTGGCGTTGCGGCCCCAGGGGCGGTCCGGTATCCAGCGGTAGGCCAGCAGCATAGCGTAAGCGGCTTCCAGGCGCAGCGCGGCCTGTTGCTGTTCGCCAACCTTGTTGGGCAAGCAGCCTAACTGCCCGGTAATGGTTCCGGATGCCGGCCTGTCATCACGCTGGCTAACATGCGGCACACCTATCTGAGAGCCTACTGGATCATGACGCTACCACTGGACTGCCTGTTGTACTCCAAGACCAATTTGATCGGCATCGGACCAAACCTGTCCGAAGAGGAACGCATGGACGTGCAAACGTTGCTGGACCATGCCGATGAGTTCGCAAGCCGCTTTCTCGACCGGGACGAGCTATGGAAAAGCTGGCTCGACCGCTTCCGCAATCGCCTGGAGAAACATGGTTGCGTAAGGACGGCCGCCCTGGAGTTACCGCCCCAGGTCATCAGGGGCCATGACGATTTCGATATCAGGCTCGAGCCCATCGGCACAGGCAGCACACCGACGCTGTTGGCCCAACTGGCGCGCGCATCCATGCAGGAACTGCGAATCAGTGCACACGCCAGCAAGTTCCTGCAGTCTGGTTGGCAGAACGACGTCGCCTCATCGTTTCTGATCACACCCTGCCATAAGGATGAGGAGGGCCAGATCCATCTGGCGGTCTACTCGTTTCGTTTCAACGGCACTGTGGAGATGCGCGACTTCGGATTCTGGAGCGAGACCCAGCGTGACATCGTCGTGTGGAACACCGGCACTGTTTATCGTTTTGACGTGGAACGTTTTGCCGGTTTCCGTCAGCAGATTCGTAAAGAGTTGGGCGACCGACGGCTTGGTGCCGTTACCAGGATTGACCTCTAGCCACCTCGCTCAAGCTGGCAGGTCACGCATCAACAGGCCATAGGCCAACGGCACCTGCTCGGGAACAGGAAGGTAGATGGTGTGGCCATCGCCTGGAGCGACCTGAAGCGGTTGCTGCTGGCCGTTGCTCATGTGCTCGAGATCGAAGTGGTAGTTGCCGCGCGGGGTCATCAGTTCCAGGTGGTCGCCCACGGCGAAGCGATTCTTCACCTTGACCTCGGCCAGGCCGTCGACGCGTGCCCCGGTCAGCTCGCCGACGAACTGCTGGCGCTCGGACACCGAGTTACCGCGCTGGTAGTTCTGGTATTCGTCGTGCACATGGCGGCGCAAAAAGCCTTCGGTGTAACCGCGTTGGGCCAGGGATTCGAGGTTGTCCATCAGCGAGCGGTCGAATGGTCGCCCGGCCACCGCATCGTCGATCGCCTGGCGGTACGACTGCACGGCGCGGGCGCAGTAGAAGTGCGATTTGGTACGGCCTTCGATCTTCAGCGAGTGCACGCCCATGGCGGCCAGGCGCCCGACGTGCTGTATGGCTCGCAGGTCCTTGGCATTCATGATGTAGGTACCGTGCTCGTCTTCGAACGCCGGCATTTCGGTGCCGGGGCGGTTGCTTTCCTGCAGCAGGAATACCTGCTCGGTCGGTGCCCCCAGACCCAGGGTCGGCTGCACTTCGCGCACGATGTCGCCGGTGGCGTTCTCGGTGGCCGGTGTGGCGTCGTACTTCCAGCGGCAGGCGTTGGTGCAGGTGCCCTGGTTGGCATCGCGCTTGTTGAGGTAACCCGACAGCAGGCAACGGCCGGAGTAGGCCATGCACAGGGCACCGTGGACAAACACCTCCAGCTCCATGCCCGGCACCTGCTGGCGGATTTCCTCGATCTCTTCGAGCGACAGTTCGCGCGACAGGATTACCCGGCTCAGGCCCAGTTGCTGCCAGAATTGCACGCTGGCCCAGTTGACCGTGTTGGCCTGCACCGACAGGTGCACCGGCATCTGCGGAAAATGCTGGCGTACCAGCATGATCAGGCCTGGGTCGGACATGATCAGCGCGTCCGGTGCCATCTCGATCACCGGCGCCAGATCCTTGAGGAAGGTCTTGAGCTTGGCATTGTGCGGGGCAATGTTGACCACCACGTAGAAGCGTTTGCCCAAGGCATGCGCCTCCTGGATGCCCAGGGCCAGGTTGGCATGGTCGAACTCGTTGTTGCGCACCCGCAAGCTGTAGCGTGGCTGGCCGGCGTAGACCGCGTCGGCGCCATAGGCGAAGGCGTAGCGCATGGTCTTGAGGGTGCCGGCGGGGGCCAGCAGTTCGGGCTTGGCGATAGGGGTCATGTGCGCACCGGAGCAAAAGGCGCGGATGCTAGGGCTGGCAGAGACGGCGCGTATTGATTTGCATCAAGGAAATGGCGGCACTTTTGCCAGGGCGCGGTGCACTAATAACGCATAAGCCATGCGAGGACCCGCGATGAACCAGACCGCCCTGCAGAACAAAGCCCTGGCAGTACTGCTGGCGCTGGTGACCATTGCCTTCATCTGGATCCTGCTGCCGTACTACGGTGCTATCTTCTGGGCGGTGATACTCGGCATCCTGTTCGCCCCGCTGCAGCGCCACCTGCTGCTGCGTTTCGGCCGAAGGCGCAACCTGGCTGCGGCGGCCACCTTGCTGGTGTGCCTGCTGGTGGCGATCCTGCCGGTGATCATCACCAGTGCGCTGCTGGTGCAGGAGGGAGCCGCCCTGTACCAGCGCATCGAGCACGGGGAGCTGGATATTGCCGGTTATGTCGAACGCGGCAAGGAGATGCTTCCGGCGTTTGCCCAGCAGGGCCTGGACAGCATGGGCATGGGCAACCTCGACGGGCTACGCGACAAGATCAGCAAGTGGGCCACCCAGGGCAGCCAGGTGCTGGCCAGCCAGGCGTTCAACTTTGGGCAGGGCACGTTCGAGTTCGTGATCAGCTTCGGCATCATGATGTACCTGTTGTTCTTCTTCCTGCGCGAAGGCGCGGAAGTCGCCCGCCAGGTGCGTCTGGCAGTGCCGCTGCCCGAACACCAGAAGCGCCGTTTGCAACTGAAGTTCAACCGTGTGGTGCGGGCGACGGTAAAAGGCAACGTGCTGGTGGCCATTACCCAGGGGGCGCTGGGCGGTTTCATTTTCTGGATGCTGGATATCCCGAGTGCGCTGGTATGGGCGGTGCTGATGGCGTTTCTGTCGCTGTTGCCGGCGGTGGGGGCGGGGATCGTGTGGGCACCGGTGGCGGCGTATTTCCTGCTGACCGGTGCGATTTTGTCGGGGGTGATACTGACCGCGTTCGGTGTGCTGGTGATCGGCCTGGTGGACAACTTGTTGCGGCCGATCCTGGTGGGCAAGGACACGCGCATGCCGGACTACCTGATTCTGGTGTCGACGCTGGGCGGGCTGGCGGTATTCGGGCTTAACGGCTTCGTGATCGGGCCGTTGATCGCGGCGCTGTTCGTGTCGAGCTGGG
The DNA here is from genome assembly GCF_000814065.1 of Pseudomonas sp. C5pp. Taxonomy (NCBI): domain Bacteria; kingdom Pseudomonadati; phylum Pseudomonadota; class Gammaproteobacteria; order Pseudomonadales; family Pseudomonadaceae; genus Pseudomonas; species Pseudomonas sp. C5pp. The sequence goes on from NZ_JWLN01000019.1 coordinate 94,026, forward strand.
CGATCTTCGCGGCAACCAAACCCCGGGTGCAGTTGCCGGAGTAGGGGCGGGCCGTGGGCAAGCCAGCTCCCACAGGTACGGCGTTGTTCTCAAGATTGTCGCTGGACCTGTGGGAGCTGGCTCGCCTGCGATGGGCCGCAACGCGGCCCCCATGGCCGGGTCAGGATGTTTGCGGCATCTCACCCTTGGCCAGGCGCCGGTTGATGTCGGCGATCACTTCGGGCAGTTCGTTGATGGTGTCGATCAGGTAGTGCGGACGGGAGCCGGCGAACAGGGCGTGGATGCGCTGGCGCTCGCTTTCCAGCTTCTCGGCGCTCAGCGCGCGGTAGCCTTCCCAGGTCAGCCCCAGGGCATTGCCCGAGCACACCAGGGCCACGGTCCACATGCCGGCACGGCGGCCTTCGAGAATGCCCGGCACGGTATCGTCGACCTTCACGCACGCCGCCACATCGTCGATACCCAGCGCGATCACGTTGGCCAGGGCCTGGGCCGGCCATGGGCGGCCGTTCGGGGTTTCGTCGGTGGCCACCACATGGTCGGCCACGTAGCCGTTCTGCGCGGCCAGCTCCACCACCTTGTCCATCACCACCTTCGGGTAGCCCGAGCAAGAGCCGATCTTCAGGCCGTCCTGGCGCAGCCCGGTGAGAGTGTCCAGGGCGCCGGGGATCAGCGCCGAGTGCACGGCGATCTTCTCGATCTGCAGCGGCATGAAGCGGTTGTAGATGGCGGTGACATCATCGTCGGTCGGGGTACGGCCGAACACCTTGCGGTAGCGCTCGGCAATTTCCGGCACATCGCACAGGGTGCGGATGTGGTCCCACTTGCCCATGCCCATCGGGCCACGGGCTTCTTCGATGGACACCTGCACATCGAATTCGGCAAAGGCTTCGACAAAGATCTGGGTCGGGGCGAAGGAGCCGAAGTCGACCACGGTGCCGGCCCAGTCGAGGATGGCGGCTTGCAGCTGGGTAGGGTTGCTGTAGTTCATGTGCGCTTGTTCCTGAAATTGGGTGGGCAAAGGGTCAGATGTCCAGCACTTCCATTTCCCGCAGCACCTCGGCCACGGCATTCACGGCGGCCTGCATGCCGTCCGCTCCGACCACGCCGATGCAGCCGACACGGAAGGTTTCCACCTGGGTCAGCTTGCCCGGGTAGAGGATGAAGCCCTTGGCCTTGACCCGCTCGTAGAAGTCCTTGAACTGGTAGCGGGGATCGTTCGGTGCGTGGAAGGTGACGATGATCGGCGCCTGGATCTCGGCGGGCAGGAAGCTGCGCAGGCCGATGGCGGCCATGCCGTCGAGCAAGGTTTTGCAGTTGTCGGCATAGCGCCGGTGGCGTGCCGGCAGGCCTCCTTCCTCGTTGTATTGCTGCAGCGCTTCGTGCAGGGCAGCGACCACGTGGGTCGGCGGGGTGAAGCGCCATTGGCCGGTCTTGGCCATGTAGGTGTGCTGGTCGTGCAGGTCCATGGCCAGCGAGTGGGCGTTGCCTTCGGCAGCGGCCAGGGCGGTTTTCTCGGCGAACACGAAGCCCATGCCAGGTACGCCTTCCAGGCATTTGCCGGAGGCGGCGATCAGTGCCTCGAAGGGGATGACGCGGGCATCGATCGGCAGTGCGCCGAACGAGCTCATGGCGTCGATGATCAGGCGCTTGCCGTGGCCTTTGACCACCTGGGCGATCTCGGGCAGCGGGTTGAGGATGCCGGTGCTGGTTTCGCAGTGGATCAGGGCGACATGGGTGATGGCCGGGTCGGTGGCCAGCAGGCGGTCGACGTCGGCGGCGGTGGTCGGCTGGTCTTCGGCGGTTTCGAAGGTGCTGTAGGCACGGCCCAGCACTTTGCAGATCTTCGCCAGGCGCTGGCCATAGGCGCCATTGATCAGCACCAGGACCTTGCCGTCACGCGGCACCAGGGTGCCGATGGCCGCTTCCACGGCGAAGGTGCCGCTGCCTTGCAGGGGCACGCAGTGGTGGCTGGCGCTGCCGTCGATGATGGCCAGCAGTTGCTCGCAGACACTGGCAGTCAGTTGGTTGAAGTCGCGGTCCCAGGAGCCCCAGTCCACCAGCATGGCTTGGCGGGTGCGGATTGATGTGGTCAGGGGACCGGGGGTCAGCAGAATCGGGGCGTTGCTCATTCCGTTATTCCTCACAAGCGGTGGGCTGAAACTACGGGGCCTAGGTTGCAATTGGCGCTGTCATCAATCAAATTGTTTGTTGTTATCCGAGCTATAAGTCAGGCCGATAAATATGAACCTGTTTCAGTTGCGTGCCTTCGATGCCGTGGCCCGTGAGGGCAGCTTCACCCGTGCCGCCGCACGCCTGTTCATCAGCCAGCCGGCAGTGACCGGGCACGTGAAGGCGCTGGAGGAGCAATACCAGATCACCTTGCTGCGGCGTACCGCGCGGCGGGTTGAGTTGACCGAAGAGGGCACCCGCCTGGCAGCCATTACCCGCGCCATGTTCAGCCTGGCCGAAGAGGCGCAGGCCATGCTCGAGGCCAACCGCCAATTGCTGACCGGGCGCCTGGAGGTGGCGGCCGATGGCCCGCACCGGGTCATGCCGATGCTGGCGCTGCTGCGCGAGCGCTACCCGGGCATTACCGTCAACCTGCGCCTGGGCAATGCCCAGGAAACCTTGGCGGCATTGCTCAGCGAGCATGCCGACGTGGCCGTGCTGACCGAGATCGAGCCGCGCAAAGGCCTGCATCTGCAGAACTTGTGCGAGTCGCGGTTGTGCGCCTTGCTGCCGGCGGGGCATGCCTGGGCCAGCGGCGAGGGTGATTTGCCGCTGGCTGAGCTGCACCAGCAGATCATGGTGTTGCGCGAACCCAGCTCCACCACCCGGCGCACCTTCGACAAGGCCTGTAGCAAGGCCGCCGTGCAACCTCGGGTGCTGCTGGAGCTGGATAGCCGCGAGGCGGTGACCGAAGCGGTGGCCTCGGAGCTGGGCATTGGCGTGGTGTCGTCCACCGAAGTCGCCAATGACCCGCGGGTAGTGGCGCGCCCGCTGGCCGGTGACGGCCTGGTCAACCAGCACCTGATCGGCTGCCTGGAGCGCCGCCGTGAGCTGCGCCTGATCCAGGCGTTCCTCGGCCTGGCGGCGGGGCTGTGATGGCTGTTTTCAACGGGGCGGCCTAAGATGGCCGGCATTGAGCCGACAGGACCGTTGATGAGCGAGAAAGACACCATTTCCATGCAGCTGGTACGCGAGGCGCTGTTGCAGACCTGCCCCGCTGGCGAGCCCGATATCGGCTTGCTGGCCCGGGCGGGTATCGCCGTCGAACAGCTCCACCTGCCTGCGGCGCGAGTCAGCGCCGAGTCCTATGCCCGGCTCTGGCGCCTGCTGGCGCGGCGCTGCAACGATGAGTTCTTCGCCATGGACCCGCGCGGTCTGCGCAGCGGCAGCCTGGCGTTCATGTGCCGTGCCAGCATGGGCCAGCCGACCCTGGGCGCTGGCCTGGAAACCGCGCTGGCGTTCCTGTCACTGATGCTTGAAGACCTGCAGCCAAGCCTGGTGCGCCAGCAGGGCCTGGCCGAAATCGTCATCAACGAACCGCGTGATACCCCGCGCCGCGCTTTCACCTATTTCACCTTCTGGATGATCGTGCACGGTGTGACCTGCTGGCTGGCCGGGCGACGTATCCCGATCCTGGCCATCGATCTGCGCTGTGCCGAACCGCCTTTCTGCGATGACTACCGGGTGATGTTTTCGGAAAACCTGCAGTTCGAGCGCCCGCGCACGCGCATGATCATCGCTGCCGAATGCCTTGAGCTGCCGCTGCGGCGCAGCGAAGAAGAACTGCAGCGCTTTCTGGCCGAGGCGCCGGGCAACATCCTGGTCAAGTACCGTGACCCGGCCAGCCTCGGGCGGCGCATTCGCACCGACCTGCTGCGCCTGGACCCGGGGCAGTGGCCCGATGGCGACAGCCTGGCACGGCAGTTGTGCCTGTCGCCTTCTACCCTGCGCCGGCGGCTGGCCGAAGAGGGGCAGAATTACCAGGGGTTGAAGGACAGTGTGCGGCGTGAGCTGGCGATTGCCTGGCTGAGCCAGGAAGACGCAGCCATGAGCGAAATCGCCGAACGCCTGGGTTTTGCCGACAGCAGTTCGTTCTACAAGGCGTTTCGCAAGTGGTTCGGCTGCAACCCCGGGCATTATCGAGCGCTGGTCCTCAAGCGCGGTAGTGGTGGCTAAGGGACCACGCCTTCCCAATGCCGGTCGCCACCGCTGGCGAGCATCGTGACAAGTCGATCACTGACCAGGAAATCGACGATGTCTCAACCTGCCTTGCACCCCAAGCTGCTTCACCCCGCCGAAGATTTCATCGCGCAAAGCTTGCCCGCCTGGTTGAAGGCGGCCAAGCCACAGCAGCTTGCCAGGCTGCAACTGCGTTTCAATGCCTATCTGGCGAGCCAGCGGCAGATGGCGGGGTTCGCCAACCGCATGGAGCCCTTGGACCGTTTTGCCAAGCAACTGTTCGAGCGTGCCTTGCGCCAGGACCGCCAGCTGAAACTGCAGGTTGACCTGGAAAAGCTGGTGTGGCGCGAAACACGCGCACGGCTGGATGTGAAAGCAGGGTTGATCCCGGATTACCAACCGTACTTCGTGCGCATGCCGGCCTTGCAAAAGCTGTTGCAGAACTTCAACGCCAACGAGTCCTTCTTCCTCGGCACCGCCTTGACCCTCCCGGCAGCCCCCCAGGCCGAGCAGGTGGTGAGCGAAGACATCGACCGGATTGTCAGCCTGTGCCGCGAGGTGGATGTCGGCAGCGCCTATCAGCGGCACCTGGCGCAGGTATTGACCCCTGACTTTGAACAAGCCCTGACCACCGACCGGCGCCTGGAACTGGCCGTGGCGGTCGAGATCGCGGCCATCAAGCAGCAGTTGGATCCGGAAGACCTGTTGACGCTGCGTATCGCGTGCAAGGATGAACCAGTCGTGATCAAGGGGCCGCTGCAGTTGGAGATCGGTGCGCTGCAGGTCCTTGGCTGCAGGGTAGATGGCGCGCTGGCCGTTGAGTTGATCGAGCAGCCCCGCCATCAGTCAACGTTTCCCTTCGGGGTACCAGGGCGCTTGAAAAGAGTGATCCTGTACACCCCTGACGATCAGGCGCAACCCCTGCGCGCGTTTACCAACTGGGATGAGGCGAACCGCGTCCTGGCCACGGCGTTGGGCAACCAGGACTTTCGGCAGGCATTCGTGCGGCGCATTGCCTTGGGTGATCGCGCCACTTGTGAGCAGGCCCTGGCCACCCGCTTGCAGGATGCACAACCTGACCTGGAACCCCGCAGGGTGTTGGAAGCGGGGGACGGTTTTGCGTCGATGGCCGCCTGGCACATGCAGCGAATCAAGGCCGATGCACGTTTCCTTGCGGTGCCCACCGCCCAGGCCGATGACGCGGCTTCGGAGCAGCGCCTTGACGAGCTCAAAGGCGCCGGCCTGGTATTGCTGAACCTGGCAGGCCTGTTCGTGCCGGTCATCGGGGCTTTGCTGCTGGCGGACCTTGCCAGGCAACTGTTGACCGAAACTTTCGAGGGCGTGCGTGACTGGCAGTTGGGCCATCAGCATGAGGCCTTGGAGCATATGCTTCAGGTGGCCTTCAGCGTGGCAACTACCGGTGCGGTGGTTGTCGGTGTCCACCTGGCCCGCAGTGCATTCGTCGAAACACTGGAGCCGGTTATCACCGAAGATGGCCGGCAACGGCTTTGGCGCAATGAGCTGGCGCCTTACCAGGACACTACGCCACCTCTACAGCTGACGGAGCTCGACAACGGCTTGCTCGCCGAGGGTGAGCGCCATTGGTGGCGGTTGAATGGAGCTTTGTACCGGGTAAGGCAAACCGTCAATGGCGCTTGGCGCTTGCTGCATGCCGAAGGTGAGGCAGCGTTCGGGCCGGTGCTGGAACGCTGCTCTGCGCGTGGCTGGCGGCTGGCTTATGAGCGGCCACTGGAATGGCAGGGCGCCGCGCTGTTGCTCGGGCGGCTTTGGCCGGCTGCGGCCGCGATGGACGCTGTGCGGGTGGAGCAGGTGCTGAAAGTCGCGGATGTCGACGAGGCCTACCTGCGTGGCCTGCTGGTGGAGCGGCGAGCGATGCCAGTGCAACTGCGCGATACCTTGCAGCGCTTTGCCGTGGACGCGCGCGCGCAAGCCTTTTTCAGCCGGCTGGAAGCGGGGGAGGCCGATACCGATTCCGACTTGTGGCAATGGTGCATCGAAAGGCTGCAGCTGCAGGATGAAACCGTCGAAGAACAGGCGCTGTCGATCTGTGACGCGGCAATCGAGTTGCGTGAGGCGATGCTCGAGCATTTCTCCAGGCTTTACCTGGCCGACGACCCGCTGCTGGGATTGATTCAGCGAGACTTCCCGACGCTGCCAGATGCCTATGCCCTCGATGTGCTGGAGCATGCCACCGAGGCTCTGCGCTTGCGCATGCAGGCAGAGTCTCGCCTGCCGCTGGCGTTGGCCGAACAGGCGCGGGTGGCCCTGCAGTTGGCGCGCCTGACCCGCATGCGCGAAGCGTTGTACCTGCAAGGCAGTTATCGGCCCGAAGTGGTGGCGCTGGCCTTTGCCTTGCTGCGTCGGCATGGCCCCGGCGCTGCCGGGTTCAACCTGGTGTTGCGCCGGGACCCGTATGCCGGGGCGGCGATGGAACGGCTGTTCGCCGAGACCGACCTTGAGCAGGCAGTGGTGCTGGTCAGGCGGAAGGGGCGCTTCCAGCTCTACAACGACAGAGGCTTGCCGGATGAGCGTAAGGTCGCCGCCCCCGAGGGGCTGTTCGAGGTTCTAGCCGCTTGCCTGCCCGTGGAATACCGGCTTCGACAGGGGTGGGATGGCGCCGATGCGCCTGCCAGAATTCGCGAGCAGATGCAGGCCTGGCTACCCGGTGACCGGCAGGCCGTGCTGCGTCTGCTCGGCTGGCGGGAGGCAAGGCCCATGGCATCGCCTATGCAGCGTTTGGCCGATGGCCGAGCGGGCTATCCACTGGGTGGCTGCCAGTCGTGCATCGACTCGCCGGAGCGCGTAGTGCGTCAGCGGGTGCGCGCCTTGTACCCCGGTATCGGAGATGTCGGCGTCGAACGCTATGTTCAGAGCCTGGGGGAAATGCGTGGGGGCCTGTTCGAGAATCTGCTGCGTGTGGAACAGGAATACCGCCGCCTGGATGACAGCTTGCTGGCCTGGGTTGAAGAGGGTGCGGGCACCGCCAGCCGCGCACGCCGACGAGTCGCAGATTCGTTGCGGCGTGCCTGGCAGATGCGGAGCGACCGCTCTGCCGGGGCTATCAGCAACGATGCGATGCTCAGCCTGAACATCGTTGCCGTACCGGTGGGCAGCCTGCCTGTGTTGCCGGTCGGGACGGACTTCTCGCACGTATCGGAATTGACCCTGTCATCGCTCCGGCTGGATGCCCTCCCGTCGGGTTTTCTCGCCTGCTTCCCCCGTCTGCTGTGCCTGGACCTGAGCGACAATGCCTTGCTGGCGTTGCCTGCCGGGCTGGAGCGGTTGACCGCCTTGCGCCAGTTGCTGATGCCGCGCAACCGTATTCGTATCTCGGAGCCGCAGGCCAATGTGCTGACCAGTCTGATGCTCTTGCGTTCGCTGGACCTGAGTGACAATCCGCTCGGCGACATCAGGCTACGGTTCGACCAATTGCCCAGCCTGCGGATTCTGCGCTTGAACCGCGCGCAGATGACGGCGCTGCCCACGGGCATGGAATGGTGTGGTCTGTTGGTGTTCGCCGATCTTCGCAACAACCGGATAGCCGAGTTGCCGACAGCCTTGTTCCGGGCCCCGCTGCAGCTGCGCCGTGCCATGCACCTGGAGGGCAATGCCCTGCCAGTGCAGGATATCGAGCGCCTGTATGGCGTCGAACGCCTGCTGGTTTCGCCCCGCCCGCAACGGCACGCCTCGGCCCGGGAAGAATGGCTGCAGACTCTGGACTCAGCGGCGCGGCAGGAGCAGCAAGGGAAATGGGATGCGCTGAATGCCGAGCCCGGCAGCCTGGCTTTCTTCGAGCTGCTCAGGCAACTGACGACCACGGCTGAATTCAGCAAGGCGCCGACCGAACTCAGGTTCAGGATATGGGCAATGCTGGATGCTGCCCATGCCGATACCGCCACGCGCATTGCGTTGTTTGACCTGGCAGCGGAGCCCACCACCTGCGTGGACAGCGTTTCCACCGTGTTCAGCCGCCTTGAGGTGCGCATGCATGTCGAGCAGGCCACCCGCGGCGGCGACCCGATCTCGACCCGCTCGGCACGCCTGCAGTTGGCCAAGCGGCTGTTTCGCGTGCACTGGGTAGAGAGAATCGCCCGGCGCGAAATAGACGCCCGCTACCAGGATGGACGCTGGAGCCGCGGGAACCATGATGAAGAGGAGGTGGAGGTCAATCTTGCCTACCTCAGCGGCTTGGCCCAGCGTCTGGACCTGTTGGGCCAACCTCGCCACATGCAGTTTGGCAGGCTGGCCAACGTGTCGTCGCTGCAACTGGAGGAGGCCTTCAAGGAAGTGCTGGAGGTGGAGGCGGGCGAGCAACGGATCGTGTTCATCAGCGAGCGTGATTTCTGGTTGCCGGTACTGCGGGCAGAGCATCCGGACGACTTCGAAAACCTGGAAACGCAGTTCACCCTGCGGCTGGAAACACTGGACGAGCAAAGGGAGGCCTTGACCAGTGACGAGTACTGGAACCTGAGCAACGCCCTGCGCGATGAGCGCGAGCAGGCCCTGGGCAGCCTTGCTCAGCGCCTTACGCGCGAAGCGTTGATGGTGCCAGAGGCAAAGTGACGACGCTTCACGGGCGGCACGCCTTGTGCCGCCCTGCTTCTACCGCAGGGGTTCCCTCTGCGCAAGTGCCGACAGGTTGCACACCATGCATGGCTTTCGACAGCCATCCAGGGACCTGCCATGACCCGCCAACCACAAGCACCACAGCCCGCCTCTGCATCTTCCAGCCACTTGCACGACGGTTTCATCGGTGACCGGTTGCCTGCCTGGCTCAAGCAGGCCACGCAGAGCCAGATCCGCACTTTGCGCGAAAATCTGGAAGCCCATCATGCCACTCAGGCCCGGTTGCGCGGGATCACCCTGGCGCTGCCGTCACCACAGCAGTTCGCCGAACGGCAATTCGCCAGTTTGTTGCGCGAGCCGCTGCCGGGCGACGTAGCGTTCTGGCAGTTGGAGTGGCTGGAGGTTTCGCATCGTTTCTCGTCCACGCTCGGCGCTGAGCCGCCATTTCCTACGTTCGGGCAACGGCGTGAAAACGGCTTGCTCCGCCTGATGCGCAACTTTGCCGCCAGCAACGATTTCTACCTTGGAACCGGGTTGGTCGCGCCTGGGCAGGAACGGGTACTTTCCCGAGGCACCGAAGAACTGGTCGAGGCTTGCCGCAAACTCGATGCCGGGCGCTTGTATCAGCAGGAACTGGACCGGACATTCGATGCCACGGCTCAGCGCGTCCTGTGTGAAGACAAGCGCTCCGGGCTGCGCCTGGCCGTGCAGGTTGCTGCTCTGAAAGGCGAGATCACCGAACCGGTCAGGGAGGCATTGCATGCCCTGGTGGATAAACCCGCAGATCGGCGATACGCCAGCCTCACGGGCCATCCAGGCCTGTTCGAAGCCCTCGGTTGCCCAGTGGCGGATGGTGTGTGGATTCAACTTCGCGACACGCATGGGCAAACGCAGGGCGGCGTGCTCTACCTGCCCAGCGACCCGGTACAGGCGCTGCGACACTTCGAAAGCCATGCCTCGATCAACCGCGCGCTGGTGGCCGAGCTGCGTCATGAACCCTATCGCCAGGCGTTCAGCCAGTTGATCGGCCTGGATCAGCGTGCCGGGTTCATGCACAAGCTGCAGGCCCGCCTGGCGGATGACCAGCCGGACCTGGAGCTCGATGGCAGCGTGCCACAGCATGACATCTTCCAGGCGCTGGCTGCGCAGCAGACAAACCGGGTGAAGCAGGATGGCCGCCTGTTGCTGGTGCCGACTGCCGACGCCGATGAAGCCGCGTCGCGCGAACGGCATGAGGCGTGGAAGGCCGCCGGCCTTGATGTGCTCAATCTTGCGGGCCTGTTCATTCCGGTGGTGGGTGGCTTGCTGCTTGGGCAACTGGTGGCCCAGACCCTCTCGGAGGTTTTCGAGGGCGTGCAGGACTGGTCGCGAGGCCATCAGCACGAGGCGCTGGAGCACATGCTGGGCGTTGCCGAGATACTGGCGGGCACCGCCGCGACGGTGGCCGGCGTCACCTTCGTGCGCAGCGCGTTCGTCGCGGCGCTGGAGCCGGTAAGGCTCGCCAATGGGGCGGGGCGCTTGTGGGCCGGTGACTTGGCGGTCTTTGCCTCTACACCTGGAACGGTCACCTTGGGCGCGGACGGTGCCTATGCCGATGGAGGGCGCCGCTGGATAAAGGCCGACGGAGTCTTCTACGAGGTTCACCGGCCTGACCCCGATGGTCCCTGGCGTCTGCGCCATCCCGGTCGCGAAGAGGCGTATGGCCCGGTCGTGCTGCACAATGGCGAACGCAGCTGGCGCCTGATGCACGATGAGCCGCAGCGCTGGCGCGACCCTGCGAAAATGCTCGATACCCTTTGGCCGCGCAATCAACCTTTCGATAGCCAGCAGGCGCAGCAGATCTTGCGCATGGCCGGCATCGATGAGGACGAGCTGCGCGGCCTGCTGGTGGAAAACCGGCGAACGCCCGCCAGCTTGCGGGAAACCCTCAGGGCATTCGATGCCGATGCTCGGATCGACACATTCTTTCGCGATCTGGAGCGCGACACTGTCTCCGATCAGGACTTGCAGCTGCTGGCCTGGTGCGAGGCCCGACCGGGCAGTAAAAAAGGGCGTGCCGCAGTGCTTGCGGACCGACCAAGGTCAAGCGACCTGCTGTTCGCTCGGCTGACACGCCTGCCAGAATCGGCGGAGCCTTTGCTCAAGCCGCTGATGGCGCTGGGGTTGCCTGAACCCTATGCGCGCGATCTGGCCGATGGGGCAAGTCACGAGGCCCGTCAGCAGTTCGTCAACAGTGGGCAGCTGTCGCACAGGTTGGCCATCCAGGCCAGGTCGTTGTGTTCGGTGGCGAAGGTGAGCAGGGCGATGGCAGGGCTTTATCTGCCGAGCGCGTATAGCGATGAAACGGGAATGCTGGTGTTGGCATTGCTGAATGTCGAGGCCATGGATGCGTTCAACCTGGCATTGAGAAAAGCTGTTTCCGATGCCGTGGAGCTGAAGCGCATCGGTTCGGTTGCTGACGTGGTCGACCAGCGGGTGCTGGTGCGTGAGCAAGGGGTTTTTGCCCTGTACGACGGGCGAGGCCGAAAACTCGCGATGCAGCCACCTGCGTCCTCGGACGTTTTCCAGGCCGTGCTGGCCGCGCTCAAGTCGCGCAACCTGCTGGGGCGGTTGGGCCTGGCCGAGAACGCCAATGCCGAGCGCCTGCGCGAAAAACTCATGGCGCACCTGGGTACCCACGGGGAAATCGCCCGCATGCTGGGCTGGGCGCCGACGGAACGCTGGTTCAACCCCGGGCAGCGTCTTGCCGATGGCCGCGTCGGCTACCTGCTCAGCGGGCGCGCGGCAGTGCCCACCACGCCCAGGGAACAACTGCGTGCAGGCCTCAGGCGATTCTTCCCTGGGCTGGGCGATTCGCTGGAAACGCAAGTTGATCGCTGGCTGCTACAGAATGTGCCGGTCGCCGATGCGCTCATGGCGCTGCAGGATGATTACGAGCAGTTGAACCGCGCGCTCAATCGCTGGGTGTCCGCTGCGCTGGGTGACACATCGCGGGCGCGGCGTCAGTTGTTCGCCGAACGAATGCTGCGTGCCTGGCAGGCGCTTGGCGACCAAGTGGAGGTCGACAGTGTCGGCAAGCGCCAGGGGTTGCGCCTGGTCCTGAATGACTTGCCAACCGATTCGTTGCCGGTCATGCCTGCACCTATCGATTTCTATCACGTAACCACCCTGGTACTGAGCGAGACGACCATCGGGGTGGTGAACGAGGAGTTTCTGCGGGCATTCACCTACCTGCAGGAGCTGGACCTGAGCCACAACCAGCTGTTGCGCTGCCCGCGCGGGCTTGGCTACCTGATCAACCTGCGTCGTTTGCGCCTGGGGCATAACCGCATCCGCCTGGATGCCCATGCCATCGAAGCATTGAACGGTTTGCCGCTGCTCAGCCATCTCGACCTGAGCCATAACAGCCCGCTGGGGGTGTACGAAATGCGCTTCCATCACTTGCCCCACCTGATCGAGCTGAATTTGCGCCGCTGCGGGCTCAGCGAGTGGCCCAGAGGGCTCGAATTGTGTGGCTTCCTGCAACGAGCCGACCTGCGTGACAATTTCCTGCGGGGGGTGCCTGACGGCGTGCTGGCCATGCCGCTGGAGTTTCGCCAGCGCATCCTGATTGATGGCAACCGCCTGACCATGGCCGATTACGGCAAGCTGTATGCCTTGGAGCCGCTCCTGGAAGAGCCGCAGGAAGAGATCGGCCGAACCTGGTGGGTCGGTTCCGACTCCGCCAGCCATGGGCGCGGCGAGCTTTGGGACCGGCTGAGCACCCGGGACGAAAACGCCCGCCTGTTCGATCTGCTGGAGCTTTTGCAAGGCTTGGCGGACTTCAGCTGGCCCAAGGCTTATCTGCTGCGCATGGGCTGGCAATGCCTGTCGATGCTGGAGACAGACGTCGAGTTCGCTCGCCAGGCGCAACTGGCGGCCGACGATGTTGTGATGGATGACAACGGTGCCATCGACCTGTTCAGCCGACTGCTGCGTCTGCATGCCGAGCGCGACGCGGCAGGCGATAGCGCCCAATCCCGTGGCCCGAGGTTGCTGGCATTGGGGCGCGCCTTGCAACGCCTGGACCGCCTTGACGAGTTTGTCGAGACCGAGCGGCAAAACCTTGAAGGCTTCGCCGAGCCCGCGGTACTGGCGACGTTGGCAATGCGCTACAGGGTACGCTTGCGCACCAGGCTCAGGTTGCCGTTCCAGCCCGCCAGAATGCGCCTCAGGGCGGCAGCTGTAGGGTTGAGCGAGCATCGGCTGCAGGCGGCAGAGGCGGCCGTGGAAAGGGCGAACGTTCTCGTTGATGTAGTCGCAAACCTGTGCACGCGCGCATTCTGGCAGCGTTTTTTGCAACAGCACTTCGCCCAGCCGTTCAATGACCTTGAGCAACTCGCTGCGGAGCAGCGGGCAGCACTTGCGGTAAGGCGCGATGAACTGGGTGAAGCACAGTATCTGAACCAGGAACAGGCTCTGGATGCGCAGCTGCAGGCCGATCGGCTGGCGTTGCAACTGCAACTGACCGAGCACTACGTGATCAGCCTGGAGCGCGCACCGGGCTGATGGCCACCGGCCAAACCGGTCATCCAGTTTGACAACTTAGGCCATTGCCGCGACGCCAGCGCGGCGCGAACATCGTCGGACCGATGGTTCAACTCCAAAAACAAGAAACCAGGAGTCCGACGATGCGCGATTACACCGAGGCCGCTCGTGCGTTCGACCATGGCCAGGCTGCTGCTGCGGCGCTGCATGGCAACCTCGAAGCCCTCAATGCCTGTGTCGAATGTTGCGACCGCCATGCCGGTCAGGGCAAGACCGCACTGGTCTGGGAAGACCGCGAGGGCAACAGCGCGCGCTTGAGCTTCGATCAGTTGCAGGCACTGGCGGCCCGTTTCGCCAATGTACTCGAAGCGCAGGGCGTGGGTGCGGGTGACCGGGTCGCCGGCCTGATGCCGCGTACCCCCGAGCTGCTGGTCACCATCCTTGCCACCTGGCGCCTCGGGGCGGTGTACCAGCCACTGTTCACCGCGTTCGGCCCCAAGGCCATCGAACATCGCCTGGAGCAGTCCCACGCCCGGGTGGTCGTCACCGACAGCCACAACCGCGCCAAGCTGGACGATGTGCACGCCTGCCCGACCATCATCACCGTCAATGCCCGCAGTGGCGAGCTGGACTTCCAGCAGTGCCTGGACAATGCCGCAGACAAATGCGAGCCGGTCATGCGCTCGGGCAACGACCCGTTCCTGCTGATGTTCACCTCCGGCACCACCGGCCCGGCCAAACCGCTGGAAGTGCCGCTGCGTGCCATCGTCGCGTTCCAGGGCTACATGCGCGATGCTATCGACCTGCGCCCCGAGGACAACTTCTGGAACCTGGCCGACCCGGGCTGGGCCTATGGCCTGTATTACGCGGTCACCGGCCCGCTGTCGCTGGGCCATGCCACCACCTTCTACGATGGCCCGTTCAGTGTTGAAAGCTGCGCACGGGTGATCGACAAGCTGGGCATCACCAACCTGGCCGGCTCGCCCACCGCGTACCGCCTGCTGATTGCCGCCGGGGATGACTTCTCGGCACCGATCAAGGGCCGCCTGCGGGTGGTCAGCAGTGCCGGTGAACCGCTCAACCCGGAAGTGATCCGCTGGTTCGCCGACGAACTGGGCGTGACCATCCACGACCACTACGGGCAGACCGAACTGGGCATGGTGCTGTGCAACCACCATGGCCTGCAGCACCCGGTACACCTCGGCTCGGCCGGCTTCGCCATCCCCGGCCACCGCATCGTGGTGCTGGACGAGCAGGGCAACGAACTGCCCGCCGGGCAGCCGGGCATCCTCGCGGTCGACCGCGAGCAGTCGCCGCTGTGCTGGTTCGCGGGCTACCACGGCCTTCCGACCAAAGCCTTCGTCGGCAAGTACTACCTCAGTGGCGACACCGTCGAACTGAACCAGGACGGCAGCATCAGCTTCGTCGGCCGCAGCGACGATGTGATCACCACCTCCGGCTACCGGGTCGGCCCGTTCGACGTCGAGAGTGCACTGATCGAGCACCCAGCGGTGATCGAAGCGGCGGTGATCGGCAAACCGGACCCGGAGCGCACCGAACTGATCAAGGCCTTCGTGGTATTGGCCAGCGGTTACCAGGGCAGCGCCGAGCTTGAAGAGGCTTTGCGCCAGCACGTGCGCCAGCGCCTGTACGCCCATGCCTACCCAAGGGAAATCGAATTCGTCAGCGAGCTGCCCAAGACCCCGAGCGGCAAGCTGCAACGCTTCATCCTGCGCAACCAGGAAGTCGCCAAACAACAAGCGCAACAGGCCACCCCTGCCAGCGCCTGAAAGGAACCGATCATGCAGATAGCCAACAAACACTTCATCGTCAGCGGCGCCGCCTCCGGGCTGGGCGCTGCCACCGCGCAGATGCTGGTCGAGGCCGGCGCCAAGGTCATGCTGGTCGACCTCAATGCCCAGGCCGTTGAAGCCAAGGCCCGCGAACTCGGCGAAAACGCCCGTTTCGCGGTGGCCGACATCAGCGACGAGCAGGCCGCCCAGGCGGCGGTCGATGCGGCCGTCAGCGCCTTTGGCAGCCTGCACGGGCTGGTCAACTGCGCCGGCATCGTCGGTGCCGAGAAAGTGCTGGGCAAACAGGGCCCGCATGGCCTTGCCAGCTTTGCCAAGGTCATCAACGTCAACCTGATCGGCAGCTTCAACCTGCTGCGCCTGGCCGCCGCGGCCATGGCCGAAGGGGCTGCCGATGAGGGGGGGGAGCGCGGGGTGATCATCAACACCGCCTCCATCGCCGCCTATGACGGCCAGATCGGCCAGGCGGCCTACGCTGCTTCCAAGGGCGCCATCGCCAGCCTGACCCTGCCGACCGCCCGCGAACTGGCGCGCTTCGGCATCCGTGTGATGACCATTGCCCCGGGCATCTTCGAAACGCCGATGATGGCCGGCATGACCGAGGAAGTACGCGCCTCGCTGGCCGCCGGCGTGCCTTTCCCACCGCGCCTGGGGCGCCCGCAGGAATATGCCGCGCTGGCCCGCCACATCATCGAGAACAGCATGCTCAACGGCGAGGTTATCCGCCTCGACGGCGCACTGCGCATGGCTGCCAAGTAAGGAGAGCGAACATGACCCTCGCCAATGACCCGATCGTTATCGTCAGCGCCGTGCGCACGCCCATGGGCGGCCTGCAGGGCGACCTCAAGAGCCTGACCGCGCCGCAGCTGGGCAGCGCCGCCATCCGTGGTGCCGTGGAGCGTGCTGGCATCGATGCTGCCAGTGTCGAGCAGGTGCTGTTCGGCTGCGTGCTGCCGGCAGGCCAAGGCCAGGCACCGGCGCGCCAGGCCGCGCTGGGCGCCGGGCTGGACAAGCACACCACCTGCACCACCCTGAACAAGATGTGCGGTTCGGGCATGCAGGCGGCGATCATGGCCCATGACCTGCTGCTGGCCGGTACCGCCGATGTGGTGGTGGCCGGTGGCATGGAAAGCATGACCAACGCCCCGTACCTGCTGGACAAGGCCCGTGGCGGCTACCGCATGGGCCACGGCAGAATCATCGACCACATGTTCATGGACGGCCTGGAAGACGCCTACGACAAGGGCCGCCTGATGGGCACCTTTGCCGAAGACTGCGCCCAGGCCAATGCCTTCAGCCGCGAAGCCCAGGACCAGTTCGCCATCGCCTCGCTGACCCGCGCCCAGGACGCTATCAAGAGTGGTCGCTTTGCTGCCGAGATCGTGCCGGTCGAGGTTACCGAGGGCAAGGAGAAGCGCGTCATCAAGGATGACGAACAACCGCCCAAGGCGCGCCTGGACAAGATCCCGCAGCTCAAGCCGGCCTTCCGCGAAGGCGGCACGGTGACCGCCGCCAATTCCAGCTCGATTTCCGACGGCGCTGCGGCGCTGGTGCTGATGCGCCGCTCCGAAGCCGACAAGCGCGGCCTCAAGCCGCTGGCGGTGATCCACGGCCACGCCGCCTTTGCCGACACCCCGGCACTTTTCCCGACCGCGCCGATCAGTGCCATCGACAAGCTGATGAAACGCACCGGCTGGAACCTGGCCGAGGTCGACCTGTTCGAGATCAACGAGGCCTTCGCCGTGGTCACCCTGGCGGCCATGAAGCACCTCGACCTGCCGCACGACAAGGTCAATATCCATGGCGGCGCCTGCGCCCTCGGCCACCCGATCGGCGCTTCCGGCGCGCGCATCCTGGTGACCCTGCTGTCGGCCCTGCGCCAGAACAACCTGCGCCGTGGCGTGGCGGCCATCTGCATTGGCGGTGGCGAGGCCACGGCCATGGCTGTCGAATGCCTGTACTGAGGTGAACCATGCTGGTAACTGACGAGCAACAACAGATCGCCGACGCGGTACGCGCCTTTGCCCAGAAGCGCCTGAAACCGTTTGCCGAGCAATGGGACAAGGAACACCGCTTCCCCAAGGAGGCCATCGACGAGATGGCCGAGCTGGGCCTGTTCGGCATGCTGGTGCCGGAACAGTGGGGCGGCAGCGACACCGGCTACGTGGCCTATGCCATGGCCCTGGAGGAAATCGCCGCCGGTGACGGCGCCTGCTCGACCATCATGAGCGTGCACAACTCGGTGGGCTGTGTGCCGATCCTGCGTTTTGGCAGCGAGCAGCAGAAAGAACAGTTCCTCACCCCGTTGGCCAGCGGTGCGATGCTCGGCGCCTTCGCCCTGACCGAACCGCAGGCAGGCTCCGACGCCAGCAGCCTGAAGACCCGTGCGCGTCTGGATGGCGACCACTACGTGCTCAATGGCAGCAAGCAGTTCATCACCTCCGGGCAGAACGCCGGGGTGGTGATCGTGTTCGCCGTGACCGACCCGGACGCCGGAAAGCGCGGCATCAGTGCTTTCATCGTGCCCACCGATTCGCCGGGCTACCAGGTGGCGCGGGTTGAGGACAAGCTCGGCCAGCACGCCTCCGACACCTGCCAGATCGTTTTCGACAATGTGCGCGTGCCGGTGGCCAACCGCCTGGGCGCCGAAGGCGAGGGCTACAAGATCGCCCTGGCCAACCTCGAAGGCGGCCGCATCGGCATCGCCTCGCAGGCGGTGGGCATGGCCCGCGCGGCGTTCGAAGTGGCGCGTGACTACGCCAACGAGCGGCAGAGCTTCGGCAAGGCGCTGATCGAGCACCAGGCGGTGGCCTTCCGCCTGGCCGACATGGCGACGAAGATTGCCGTGGCCCGGCAGATGGTGCTGCACGCTGCCGCGCTGCGCGATGCCGGGCGCCCGGCGCTGGTGGAAGCGTCGATGGCCAAGCTGTTTGCCTCGGAAATGGCCGAAAAGGTCTGTTCGGATGCCTTGCAGACCCTGGGCGGTTATGGCTATCTGAGCGACTTCCCGCTGGAGCGGATTTACCGCGACGTTCGGGTTTGCCAGATCTACGAAGGCACCAGCGACATTCAGCGCATGGTCATTGCGCGCAATCTTTGAAGGAGCAGACTGCATGGCATTCGAAACTATCCTGTTGGATATCCACGGCAAGGTCGGCCTGATTACCCTCAACCGCCCGCAGGCGCTGAACGCGCTGAACGCGCAGATCGTCGGCGAGATCAACCAGGCCCTTGACCAGCTCGAGCGCGATCCGAACATCGGCTGCGTGGTGCTGACCGGTTCCGCCAAGGCCTTTGCCGCTGGTGCCGACATCAAGGAAATGGCCGAGCTGCAATACCCGCAAATCTACGTTGACGACCTGTTCAGCGATTCCGACCGCATTGCCAACCGGCGCAAGCCGATCATTGCCGCGGTGTCCGGTTTTGCCCTGGGCGGTGGCTGCGAGCTGGCGATGATGTGTGACTTCATCCTGGCGGCGGACAATGCCAAGTTTGGCCAGCCGGAAATCAACCTTGGCGTGCTGCCGGGCATGGGCGGCACCCAGCGCCTGACCCGCGCGGTGGGCAAGGCCAAGGCCATGGAACTTTGCCTGACCGGTCGCCTGATGGGGGCTGAGGAAGCGGAGCGTGCCGGGTTGGTGGCGCGTATCGTGCCGCAGGCTGAGCTGGTGGAAGAGGCGCTGAAGGTGGCCGCGACCATTGCCAGCAAGTCGATTCCGGTGAGCATGATGGTCAAGGAGAGCGTCAACCGTGCGTTCGAAGTGACCCTCAGCGAAGGTGTGCGCTTCGAGCGGCGGGTGTTCCATGCGGCGTTTGCTACCGAAGACCAGAAAGAGGGGATGGCTGCGTTCATTGCCAAGCGCGAGGCGCAGTTCAAGGACCGCTGATTGGAATCGGCATTGCCGTTGCCGTTGCCGTTGCCGTTGCCGTTGCTTTTGCTTCTAAGCGCACGGTAGCTCAGGCGCCGCCGATTGCGACTTCAGGAGGCCGAGCGAAGGGACTGCGGAGGGAGG